>NZ_JAYEXN010000004.1:0-222122 GCF_044435015.1 Ochrobactrum sp. S1502_03 | reverse complement strand
ATGACCGCCGCTCTGCTCGACCGGCTTACCCATCATTGCGAGATCGTTGAAACGGGAAATGAATCGTGGCGTTTCAAAAACCGCTCTCAAAGCTAAAGCCGAAGAACGCTAACGATCCGCGCGCGCAGACCCTGCACTAAATTTAAAGTTACGGGCCCGCGCACGCTAAACCTTGCAACCTAAAGGAGGGGTACTTTTTGGACGCCGATAAGGGGTCCCGTTTAAACGCCGATTGACACGAGGAGATTGTTGATGACGATAGTTAGATTTACTGAACCGCAAATTCTTGCCATCCTGCGTCAGGCAGAAGGCGGTATGACGCCTACACAGAAACTGAAAATGGCTGCGTAAATTCTGCTGCCAAGCCCCGTTAAAAACGGGGGGATTACCGAGTGATTTGCTCGATCAAGCGAGAAAATATCAAAGCAATCTGGTGCTGCTCGCGGGATAAAAAGAAGTCGACGTTTCGATTCCATTCCGTTTTGTTAGAAGTCCCTTATTTGGTGGCCTTTTTGTTATTCATTTTCGACGCCGCATCTCTCAATGTCACCTATAAGTTACAAACTCAGATCATTGCAAATTTTTCTAACTTGACGTGAGTTGCAGGCAACTCGGGATATGGCTTTGCAAATTTCAGGTCGAAGTCGCATTCTTTTATGAAGTGGAACATAAAACAGAATATGCCGCGCACGTCATAAAATGGGGACTGATATGAAAATTCCGATGCCAGATGATGACCTGATTCCACAGCCTGAATTTGACGAGTTCGGCGACAAAATTGTGCGGCCTATAGAATCAGGCAGGTCGCCAGATGGTCGAACCACATATATTGAGAATCTTCACGAGTGGACAGCGTACGAGAAACAGCTTTCGCGGAATTGCGATGCTCGCATGCTTGAAAATGGCGAAATCACTTTGGAAGGTCTTCAGCGCAAGAATTGCATGTTTCACTCACTCGATTTTAGCAAAGTTCGAATCGTGGCTATCGGAAATCGCAGATACGAAGACATCGATTAAAAACAATAACCCCACGTCGGTTCTCCAAGTGTGGGGCTTCTTTCATCTCAGCTCGCAGTCAAGACAGAATTCTGAGGTCGGCCTCACAGCTACAATCCAGTGTGTGAGAAGGCCCACAGGCTGCTAGGGATAGATCAGTTATGTGACTGGTGAAATATCCACCTAAGACCATTATTTCCATCAGCGAGAAAATAAACAAGAAAGAGTTTCGGTGGCGGTTTTCGTGGCGGTAAAAACAAAGGCCGCCGAAGCGACCTGTAAACCATTGATTTCATTAAGAGAAATGGTGGGCGATGAGAGACTCGAACTCCCGACATCTTCGGTGTAAACGAAGCGCTCTACCAACTGAGCTAATCGCCCGACTGACTTGTCAGCCGCTGTGAGAGCCGTTTAGGCTGTTCGTTTGAAGAGTGCAAGCGTAAAAATTACAAAAATGCATTTTTTTATTTGTTCGGCTAAAAACGTCGCGCTCGCTGGGGATAACTCACATAGGCCCTCTCTATCGAACTGTAAGTGGACGTGAGATTCATTCGTTTGAGCTCGCCGTGTGATTCCATTTTCCATTTAATTTGAATGCTTTCCGGTGAAATATGCAGAAGGGTGGATAAAAGCAGATCACTATAAAGGCCCGCAAAAGGGCGGCTTTTAAAATAAATTTGAAATTCTTGTTTTTTCTTCAGATCACTCGCTTGACAGTGGTGAGAGAACCCCTTAAACGACCGCTCACACCGAACGGAAACGTCGGTGACTGACCAGCCAAATGGCTGAAAATGAAATGCGCGGGTGTAGCTCAGTTGGTTAGAGTGCCGGCCTGTCACGCCGGAGGTCGCGGGTTCGAGCCCCGTCACTCGCGCCATCTTCATTCAAGAATTAGCCAATGAATCTTGTGAAAATGGCGCTCTTCGCGTTTCGCCTTGTTTCCCCAGAATATCATTAATTCAAGATGCGCCCTTGAGTTTGTTGATGCAAATCATTGCGGTGCTCTTTGCGCGCATGAACCAGCTTATCGACATCATTAATGGTTCCGGGCTGAACTATTTCGCTTTGCGCTTCCAGGACAGATAGGCGACAGAGAAAATCCCGGCCAAAATGACCAGGACGTCGCCGCTCGTGAGCAAATATGCGCTCAAACCTCCATCCTTTCCTTGTGCCTCACTTTTATGTCGAGGGGTGAGGTGTTTTGCGCTGCCGCTCTGTTGAACTCAGATCCCGGTTGGCGGTGCGCACTGCGATTGCGTTCAAGAGGAATTCTAAAAGCCGGTAACGGATTGCTGAAGGCAAGCAGGACTACAGATTAAAGTGCCACTGCTTTTTCATTTTACGAATCGCCCTTCTGGCGATGCGAAATTTCTGTCAGCCGCGACATGTCACCAGAAGGAAAGGGAAGGGGTGTTTTGCACTTTATATATAAGTGCAATTTCTGAGCTCTCTATATCAAGCATGGTCAGCCGGTTTGCTGAATGGTTGAGAGGCGATTCTGAGCGCAATCCAAGCTCGGTCTTGATCGAACGAAGTCCAGCTTCGATTCTGTCTGCCGCATCTGGGTCGATTGATTCTGCGCGCTTAATAATGGCGAAAGATAGGTCCGCAGCTTTTGCTCACGAAATTATGATATTTTCATGCTATATAGGGTTTGGGTGCGTATTCAGGCTTGATGCTGTCGCTTATTAAGCGTCTGGAACACACTATACCCGTCTGTTCGCGTTGGAGGGGTTGCGCTTGCGTGCATGCTGCGCTAACCGTCCGGCCAAATACTTAAGTTCGCACGGCATGCCCTTTGAAGCTGCTTGAGGCGACGAGGTCGCAAGAGATGCAATGTGTCGCATGGTGGTAAGCTCTAAAAAGCTTATTACAGGCGGCGCAGCCTCGTATTCAAGCCGGATAAGGATCATGAACGAGCTTTTAAGTTCCTATTTGCCGATTGTCATCTTTCTCGGCATTGCAATGGTAATCGGTGTAGCCCTTCTGGTTGCGCCGTTTCTAGTCGCGTACAGACAGCCCGACCCGGAAAAGCTTTCAGCTTACGAGTGCGGGTTTAATGCCTTTGATGACGCTCGCATGAAATTCGACATCCGTTTCTATCTGGTGTCGATTCTCTTCATTATCTTCGACCTTGAAGTCGCTTTCCTGTTCCCGTGGGCTGTGTCCTTCGGTGCAATTGGATGGTTTGGTTTCCTGTCGATGATGCTCTTCCTTGGTGTTTTGACCATCGGCTTCATCTATGAATGGAAGAAGGGAGCGCTGGAATGGGATTGACCGGCACAAACCAGGCATCGGGTTCGACGCTCATTGCCCCGCAGCCAAAGGGTATTCTCGACCCGCGCACGGGCAAGCCTGTTGGCTCCGACGATGCGTTTTTCAATGATCTGAACAGCGAACTGTCCGACAAGGGCTTCATCGTCACATCTGCTGACGCTCTGATCACCTGGGCGCGCACAGGTTCGTTGATGTGGATGACCTTTGGTCTCGCATGCTGTGCTGTGGAAATGATGCATATTTCCATGCCGCGCTATGATGCCGAGCGTTTTGGTATCGCGCCGCGCGCATCTCCGCGTCAGTCAGACGTGATGATCGTTGCTGGTACGCTGACCAATAAGATGGCTCCGGCTCTGCGCAAGGTCTACGATCAGATGCCTGAGCCGCGCTATGTTATTTCGATGGGTTCATGCGCGAATGGCGGCGGCTATTACCACTACTCTTATTCTGTAGTGCGTGGCTGTGACCGCGTTGTGCCGGTCGATATTTATGTTCCCGGTTGCCCGCCAACCGCTGAGGCTCTGCTTTACGGCATTCTCATGCTGCAAAAGAAGATCCGCCGCACGGGTACGATCGAGCGCTGATCGGGCCTTTCCGGTTCGAGCAGTGCAAGAGGTTTATTGGAGCCCGGTCTGTTTTCCCAAGGGTGGACAGGGTTCTGAAAGAGGAAGTTAGAGATATGAGCGAAGAAGCTCTTAATGAACTTTCCGGCTATATCAAGGAACGTCTCGGCGATGCGATCGAAGAGGCGAAGCTGGCCTATGGTGAGCTGACGCTTGCTGTTCCGGTCAGGAGCCTGATCAGCGTTCTGACGTTCCTGCGCGATGACGTGCAGTGCCAGTTTGTGAACCTGACGGATATTTCCGGTGTAGACTATCCGCAGCGCGCACAGCGCTTCGATGTTGTCTATCAGCTCATGTCTCCACGCCAGAACCTTCGTATTCGCGTCAAGGTTCAGGCCGATGAAGACACGCTGGTTCCGTCTGCTGTCGGCGTTTATGTCGGTGCTGAGTGGTTCGAACGTGAAACCTACGACATGTATGGAGTTCTGTTCTCCGGCCATCCTGATCTGCGTCGTCTTCTGACTGACTACGGTTTTGAAGGTCATCCGCTGCGCAAGGATTTCCCGACGACTGGTTTTGTTGAGGTTCGCTACAGCGACGAAGCAAAGCGCGTTATCTATGAGCCTGTTGTGCTGCGACAGGAATTCCGCAATTTCGACTTTCTCTCGCCATGGGAAGGGACCGATTACGTCCTGCCGGGCGATGAGAAAGCCAAGACGAACTGAGCGACAGGAAGCTGAACATGGCTGAGACTCAGGTCCGCAATTTTAATATTAACTTTGGTCCGCAGCATCCCGCTGCGCACGGTGTTTTGCGTCTTGTTCTTGAACTCGACGGCGAAGTCGTGGAACGCGTCGATCCGCATATCGGTCTGCTGCATCGCGGCACCGAAAAGCTGATGGAAACGAAGACCTATCTTCAGGCTGTGCCTTATCTCGACCGCCTCGACTACGTGGCGCCGATGAATCAGGAACATGCCTATGCTCTGGCTGTTGAGCGTCTGCTTGGCATTACAGTGCCGAAGCGTGGCCAGCTGATCCGCGTGCTTTTCTCGGAAATCGGCCGTATCCTCAACCACCTTCTCAACGTGACCACACAGGCTATGGACGTTGGCGCGCTGACGCCGCCGCTCTGGGGCTTTGAAGAACGCGAAAAGCTGATGGTGTTCTACGAACGCGCTTGCGGCGCTCGTATGCACGCAGCTTATTTCCGTCCGGGTGGCGTTCATCAGGATCTGCCGGATCAGCTGATTGAAGACATTGGTAAATGGATCGATCCGTTCCTGACGACAACGCTCAAGAACCTCGATGATCTGATCACGCCAAACCGCATTTTCAAGCAGCGTAACGTCGATATCGGTGTTGTTTCGCTCGAAGATGCATGGGCATGGGGCTTCTCCGGCGTCATGGTTCGCGGTTCGGGTGCAGCATGGGATCTGCGCAAGTCGCAGCCTTATGAATGCTACAACGAAATGGAATTCGATATTCCAATCGGCAAGAACGGTGACTGCTATGACCGTTACCTGATCCGTATGGAAGAAATGCGCCAGTCGGCTCGCATCATGCGCCAGTGCGTTGATCTTCTGCTCGGCAAGGAACGTGTCGGTCCTGTTTCAAGCACTGATAACAAGATCGTGCCGCCAAAGCGCGGCGAGATGAAGCGCTCAATGGAAGCGCTCATCCATCACTTCAAGCTTTACACGGAAGGCTACCATGTGCCTGCCGGTGAAGTTTACGCAGCCGTTGAAGCGCCGAAGGGTGAATTTGGCGTCTTCCTCGTATCGGATGGCTCCAACAAGCCTTACCGCTGCAAGCTGCGCGCGCCGGGCTTTGCCCATCTTCAGGCTATGGATTTCCTGTGCCGCGGCCACATGCTGGCTGACGTGTCGGCAATTCTTGGCTCGCTCGATATCGTGTTTGGTGAGGTTGACCGCTGATGTCCGTTCGCCGTCTCGCAGATGATGCCGTCCAGCCGGCTGGTTTCGCTTTCAACGCGGAAAATCAGGCCTGGGCGCACAAGACGATCGCAAAATATCCGGAAGGCCGTCAGCAGTCGGCTGTTATTCCGCTGCTCATGCGTGCGCAGGAGCAGGAAGGCTGGGTTACGAAAGCCGCTATCGAACATGTCGCCGATATGCTTGATATGCCGCTGATCCGCGTTCTTGAAGTTGCAACCTTCTATACGCAGTTCCAGCTCAAGCCGGTTGGCACACGCGCGCATATTCAGGTTTGCGGCACCACGCCATGCATGTTGCGTGGCTCGGAAGCATTGATGGATGTCTGCCGTCATAAGATCCACCACGATCCTTTCGAGCTCAATGCCGATGGTACACTGTCGTGGGAAGAAGTTGAATGTCAGGGTGCTTGCGTCAATGCGCCGATGGTCATGATCTTCAAGGATGCCTATGAAGACCTGACGCCGGAACGCCTTGCTGAAATCATCGATGCATTTGAAGCAGGCAAGGGCGACACTGTTACGCCGGGTCCACAGGATGGCCGTATCACGTCTGAACCTATGGGCGGACTGACGGCTCTGACCGAAGATCTGGACTACAAAAAAGTTGGTCTGGAAACCCGTAAGGCATCGGACGCAGCCGTTGCCAAAGCCAAGGCAGAAGCTGAAGCCAAGGCTAAGGCCGAAGCTGAAGCCGCAACCAAAGACGGAAGCAGGTGAGACATGCTGGCTGATAAAGATCGCATCTTCACCAATATCTATGGCTTCAAAGATATGTCGCTCAAGGGCGCCATGTCGCGCGGTCATTGGGATAATACCAAGGGCTTCATCGAGAAGGGCCGTGACTGGATCATCAACGAAATGAAGGCGTCCGGCCTTCGTGGACGTGGTGGCGCGGGCTTCCCGACTGGCCTGAAATGGTCGTTTATGCCGAAGGAAGTGACGGATCGTCCGCATTACCTCGTCGTGAATGCTGACGAATCAGAGCCGGGCACCTGTAAGGACCGCGAAATTCTGCGCCACGATCCGCATACGTTGATCGAAGGCTGTGTGATCGCCGGTTGTGCCATGAACGCCCACACCGCATACATCTATCTGCGCGGCGAATTCATGCGTGAGCGTGAAGCGCTACAGGCAGCGATTGATGAGTGCTATGACGCTGGCCTTCTCGGCAAGAACAATAAGTGCGGCTGGGATATGGATATTTTCCTCCATCACGGTGCCGGTGCTTATATCTGCGGCGAAGAAACCGCTCTGCTTGAAAGCCTGGAAGGTAAGAAGGGCCAGCCACGTCTGAAGCCGCCTTTCCCTGCCAATATGGGTCTTTATGGCTGCCCGACGACGGTTAACAACGTTGAATCGATTGCGGTCGCCCCGACGATCCTCCGTCGCGGTGGTGCATGGTTCTCCTCGATTGGTCGTCCAAACAATGTCGGCACCAAGCTGTTCCAGATTTCTGGTCACGTGAACACCCCTTGCACCGTTGAAGAAAGCCTCGGCATCACCTTCCGCGAGCTGATCGAAAAGCACGCTGGCGGCATTCGCGGTGGCTGGGATAATCTGCTTGCAGTTATTCCCGGCGGTGCATCGTGCCCTGTCGTTAAGGGTGAAGACATGATGGATGCCATCATGGACTTCGATGGTATGCGCGAGCTCAAATCTTCTTTCGGCACGGGTGGCGTGATCGTCATGGACAAGTCCACTGACATCATCAAGGCAATTGCCCGTCTTTCAGCTTTCTTCAAGCATGAGAGCTGCGGCCAGTGCACGCCTTGCCGTGAAGGTACGGGCTGGATGTGGCGTGTCATGGAGCGCATGGTCAAGGGTAACGCGCAGAAGCGCGAAATCGACATGCTTCTCGACGTAACCAAGCAGATTGAAGGTCATACGATCTGTGCGCTTGGTGATGCCGCTGCATGGCCTATTCAAGGTCTGATCCGCAATTTCCGTCCGGAAATTGAAAAGCGCATTGACGATTATACACGCAACGCTGTTCAGAGCCGCAACATCCGCCTCGAAGCGGCTGAGTAAGCGGAAGAATACGTTGTATGTCCGCCCGGGAAGGGCGGACTTTAGAGTTTGACATCTGGAAGATGCGGCAAGAGCCGCAGGTTTGGATAAGCGATGGCAAATATTAAGGTTGACGGCACAGAGATCGAAGTACCCGATCACTATACGCTCCTTCAGGCTGCCGAAGCCGCGGGGGCTGAAGTCCCGCGTTTTTGTTTCCACGAACGGCTTTCCATCGCCGGAAACTGCCGCATGTGCCTTGTTGAAGTGAAGGGTGGACCGCCAAAGCCGGCAGCGTCCTGCGCTATGGGCGTGCGCGATCTGCGTCCCGGCCCGAATGGCGAAGCACCGGAAATTTTCACCAACACGCCTATGGTCAAAAAGGCCCGCGAAGGCGTGATGGAATTCTTGCTCATCAACCATCCGCTCGATTGCCCGATTTGCGATCAGGCAGGTGAGTGCGATCTGCAGGATCAGGCAATGGCGTTTGGTACCGATGGCTCGCGCTATCGCGAAAACAAGCGTGCGGTTGAGAACAAGTATATTGGTCCACTGGTCAAGACCGTGATGACGCGCTGCATTCACTGCACGCGTTGCGTTCGCTTCACGACCGAAGTGGCTGGCATTTCTGAACTCGGCCTGATCGGTCGTGGTGAAGATGCTGAAATCACCACCTATCTTGAACGCGCCATGACTTCGGAGCTTCAGGGCAATGTTATTGACCTTTGCCCGGTTGGTGCGCTGACTTCGCGTCCATATGAATTCCAGGCTCGTCCGTGGGAACTCAACAAGACTGAAACCATCGATGTGATGGATGCGGTCGGTTCGAACATCCGCGTTGATACGCGTGGCCGTGAAGTGATGCGCATCATGCCGCGCGTGAATGAAGCGGTGAACGAAGAGTGGATTTCCGACAAGACCCGCTTCATTTGGGATGGTCTGCGCACCCAGCGCCTTGATCGCCCCTATGTTCGCAAGGATGGCCGTCTGGTCGCAGCGTCATGGCCTGAAGCTTTTGCAGCAATCGCTGCGAAGGTCTCGGCAACCTCTGCTGATAAAATCGGTGCAGTCGCTGGCGATCTGGCTTCGGTTGAAGAACTCTACGCTCTGAAAAGCCTCATCGCATCGCTCGGCTCGATCAATATTGACAGCCGTCAGGATGGCGTAGCACTCAACCCGGCTCTGGGACGTGCAAGCTATCTCTTTAACACAACGATCGAAGGCATTGAAAATGCTGACGCTCTTCTGATCATCGGCTCCAACCCACGTGTTGAAGCTGCTGTTCTGAATGCGCGCATTCGCAAGCGCCAGCGTATGGGCCATTTCCCGATCGCTCTGATCGGCGAACAGGCTGAGCTGCGTTACGATTATGAATATCTGGGCGCAGGCGCAGACACACTTTCCGCAGTTGCTTCCGGCAAAAACGCATTCCGTGACGTGCTGGTAAAGGCTGAACGCCCGCTGATCATCATCGGTCAGGGTGCGCTTACCGGCGAAAACGGTGCTGCTGTTCTGGCAGCCGCTGCGAAGCTTGCGCAGGATGTTGGTGCAATCAGCGCTGAGTGGAACGGCTTCTCTGTTCTTCATACTGCCTCTTCGCGCGTTGGTGCTCTTGATCTCGGTATCGTTCCGGGTGAGGGCGGCAAGGCAGCAACTGATATGCTCGGCAATCTTGATGTTGTGTTCCTGCTTGGTGCAGACGAACTCGACATGACGGCTAAGGGCTCGAGCTTCATCGTTTATATTGGTACACATGGCGATGCCGGTGCACATGCTGCTGACGTTATCCTTCCCGGTGCAGCCTATACCGAAAAATCGGGTACATGGCTCAACACCGAAGGCCGCGTGCAGCTTGGCAATCGTGCAGGCTTTGCTCCGGGCGAAGCCAAGGAAGACTGGGCAATTCTGCGCGCTCTTTCCGACACGCTCGGCAAGCGTCTGCCGTTTGACAGCCTCGCACAGCTTCGCGCCAAGCTCTATGCCGACTTCCCGCATATGATGGCAATCGACACGATTGCTCCTGCGAATGCAGACGACCTGTCGGCACTTGCAGCAAAAGCAACTACCCTTTCTGGCGGCGCTGCTTTTGTTTCGCCGATCAAGGATTTCTATCTGACGAACCCAATCGCGCGTGCTTCCGCCGTCATGGCCGAGTGCTCGGCGCTTGCGGCCGGCAGCTTCCAACAGGCAGCTGAGTAAGCGAGAGAGAGACGGAATAATGGACGGAATTTTTGCAGCTTACGTCTTGCCCGCGCTGATTATAGCGCTGAAGTCGGTCGTTCTGCTTGTCGTATTGCTGATCGTCGTGGCTTACCTGCTTTATGCAGACCGTAAGATCTGGGCAGCTGTACAGCTTCGCCGTGGTCCAAACGTTGTTGGTCCATGGGGTCTGTTTCAGGCTTTCGCCGATCTTTTGAAGTTCGTCTTCAAGGAACCGATCATTCCTTCGGGCGCAAACAAGGGTGTGTTTCTTCTTGCACCGTTTGTTTCAGCGGTTCTGGCAATGGCAACCTGGGCGGTCATCCCGGTCAATGAAGGCTGGGCGATTGCTAACATCAATGTCGGCATTCTCTATATCTTCGCCATTTCTTCGCTTGAAGTTTATGGTGTGATCATGGGCGGCTGGGCCTCCAACTCGAAGTACCCTTTTTTGGGCGCGCTTCGTTCGGCAGCTCAGATGGTCTCTTATGAAGTGTCGATCGGTTTCGTAATTGTTACTGTTCTTCTGACGGCTGGCTCGCTTAACCTGACGGATATCGTGCTGTCGCAGAATACGGGTCTGGGTACGTCGCTCGGTCTGCCTGCTTCGTTCCTGGACTGGAACTGGCTGGTCCTGTTCCCGATGTTCGTGATCTTCTTTATTTCAGCGCTTGCTGAAACGAACCGCCCGCCATTCGATCTTGTCGAAGCTGAATCCGAACTCGTGGCCGGTCACATGATCGAATATTCGTCCACGCCGTTCCTTCTGTTCTTCCTGGGCGAGTATGTGGCAATCACGCTGATGTGCGCCCTGATGACCACACTCTTCCTCGGTGGCTGGTTGCCTCCGGTTGACGTATGGTTCCTCAACTGGGTTCCGGGCATCATCTGGTTCATGCTCAAGCTCTGCTTCTGCTTCTTCATGTTCGCCATGGTGAAGGCTTTCGTACCGCGTTACCGCTACGACCAGCTGATGCGTCTGGGCTGGAAAGTGTTCCTGCCGATTTCGTTGGCAATGGTTGTGCTGACCGCGACCGTCATCAAAGTCTTCGGTCTGGTGTAAGGAGAAAGACAAATGGCTTCATTCGCACAGGCCGCGAAATCCCTCCTTCTCAAGGAGTTCGTCGGTGCTTTCTTCCTCTCCATGCGTCAGTTCTTTGCGCCGAAGGCAACACTGAACTACCCGCATGAAAAAGGTCCTGTTTCGCCGCGTTTTCGTGGCGAGCATGCGCTGCGCCGTTATCCCAACGGCGAAGAACGCTGCATTGCCTGCAAGCTCTGCGAAGCGATCTGCCCGGCGCAGGCAATCACCATTGAAGCGGGTCCGCGCCGCAATGACGGCACGCGCCGCACAGTGCGTTACGACATCGACATGGTGAAGTGCATCTATTGCGGCTTCTGTCAGGAAGCTTGTCCGGTGGATGCAATCGTTGAAGGTCCGAACTTCGAGTTTGCGACCGAAACCCGCGAAGAGCTTTACTATGACAAGGACAAGCTCCTTGCCAATGGCGATCGCTGGGAACGCGAAATTGCGCGCAACATTGCGATGGATGCGCCATATCGCTGATTGGTTTTGCTGAAACCGTTGTTTCAGCATCCGGTTTGGAAAGCGGCAACAGGAAGGGGCGGCCCGTCTTGTTGCTGGAATTTAAGTTTCGCGATTATTCGCGGCAAACAAAGACTAAAGCGGATGAAGCAATAGGGCTTTGTCCACGGAAAGGTGTTGGGGGATCCCCATGCTGACAGGTATTGCGGCAGCGTTCTTCTATCTGTTCGCCTTTATCATGATCGCAAGTGCGTTCATGGTGATTGCGGCACGCAACCCCGTGCATTCGGTGCTGTTTCTGATCCTCGCTTTCTTCAATGCGGCGGCGCTGTTCCTGCTGACGGGGGCCGAGTTCCTCGCCATGATCCTGCTCGTCGTTTATGTCGGTGCTGTGGCGGTTCTCTTCCTCTTCGTCGTCATGATGCTGGATGTTGACTTCTCCGAATTGAAGCGCGGCGCACTGCAATATGCGCCGGTTGGCGCTCTGGTCGGTCTCATTTTGCTGGGCGAGCTGATTGTTGTATTTGCGGGTTCGGTGTTCTCACCAAAGCTGGGGCAGGGCGCGGTGCCGATCCCGGATATTGCTGAACGCACCAACACAGCAGCCCTCGGTGACATTCTTTACACCGACTACGTTTTCAACTTCCAGATTGCAGGATTGGTCCTTCTCGTTGCCATGATCGGTGCGATCGTTCTGACGCTGCGGCATAAGCCGAATGTTAAGCGCCAGTCGATCCCGGATCAGGTTGCTCGTACGCCTGAGACGGCGATCGAGATCAAGAAGGTCGAACCGGGCAAGGGCATCTGAGGAAAAGAATATGGAAATCGGTATTGCTCATTATCTGACCGTTTCGGCCATCCTGTTCACCCTTGGCGTTTTCGGTATTTTCTTAAACCGCAAGAACGTCATCGTTATCCTGATGTCTGTCGAATTGATCCTTCTTTCGGTCAATCTCAACTTCGTGGCGTTTTCATCTGTACTAGGCGATATGGTCGGACAGGTTTTCGCGCTTTTCGTTCTGACTGTTGCGGCTGCTGAAGCAGCTATCGGTCTGGCAATCCTCGTTGTTTTCTTCCGTAATCGCGGTTCTATCGCGGTGGAAGACGTCAATGTTATGAAAGGTTGACGGGCAAATGCTCTATAACGCGATCGTCTTCCTTCCGCTTATTGGCTTTCTTGTTGCTGGTCTCTTCGGCAACAAGATTGGTGCCAAAGCGAGTGAATACATCACTTCCGGCCTGATGGTGATCGTTGCGATCCTGTCTTGGGTCGTCTTTTTCAAGATCCCGCTCGGCGTCGATGCCGAAACGGTGCGTATCCCGGTTCTTCATTGGGTTACATCCGGTTCGTTGTCTTTTGACTGGGCTCTGCGTATTGATACGCTGACCGGCGTCATGCTCGTCGTGGTCAATTCGGTGTCAGCACTGGTGCATATCTATTCGATCGGATACATGCACCACGATCCACATCGTCCGCGCTTTTTTGCCTATCTGTCGCTTTTCACCTTTGCCATGCTCATGCTGGTAACGTCGGACAACCTGATCCAGATGTTCTTCGGCTGGGAAGGTGTGGGTCTCGCATCTTACCTTCTCATCGGTTTCTGGTTCCAGAAGCCTTCGGCAAATGCCGCTGCAATGAAGGCATTCGTGGTCAACCGCGTTGGTGACTTTGGCTTCCTTCTGGGTATCTTTGGACTGTTTGCGCTGTTCCAGTCGGTCGATTACAACACAATTTTCGCGGCTGCTGCGAACTATCTGCCAGCTGAAGGTTCAGCGGATGCTGGTGCTGTTGTTCTGAATTTCCTCGGCTATGAACTGCACAAGGAAACAGCACTCACCGTTGTCTGCCTGCTGCTTTTCATGGGCGCGATGGGTAAGTCGGCGCAGTTCCTGCTGCACACCTGGCTTCCTGACGCGATGGAAGGCCCGACACCTGTTTCCGCACTTATTCATGCGGCAACCATGGTGACCGCGGGCGTGTTCTTGGTTGCGCGTATGTCGCCAATCTTTGAACTCTCGCACACGGCTCTTCTGATCATCACGATCATCGGTGCAACGACGGCATTCTTTGCCGCAACCGTTGCGCTTGTGCAGAACGACATCAAGCGCGTTATCGCTTATTCGACCTGTTCGCAGCTTGGTTACATGTTTGCGGCTCTGGGTGTCGGCGCTTACGGTGCAGCTGTCTTCCACCTTTTCACGCACGCTTTCTTCAAAGCGCTTCTATTCCTTTGCGCAGGCTCGGTTATCCATGCCGTTTCTGACGAACAGGATATGCGTCGCATGGGTGGTCTGCGTAAGCTGATCCCGGTCACTTACTGGATGATGATGATCGGTACTGTTGCAATTACGGGTCTGGGTGTTCCGGGCACGATTATCGGTACGGCTGGCTTCTTCTCGAAAGACGCCATCATCGAGTCGGTCTTTGCATCGCACAGCCTTGCTTCCGGTTATGCCTTCACGCTTCTGGTGGTTGCAGCTCTGTTCACGAGCTTCTATTCATGGCGTCTGATTTTCATGACCTTCTTTGGCAAGCCACGCGCTTCCGCTGAAGTCATGCATCATGTGCATGAATCCCCACCTGTCATGCTTGTGCCACTGCTGATCCTTGCTGTTGGCGCGCTGTTTGCCGGTGTCGTTTTCAAGGAATATTTCTTCGGCCACGATTATGCCGAGTTCTGGAAGGGTGCGCTCTTCACACTGCCAGGCAACGAAATCCTGGAACATTATCATCATGTTCCGCTGTGGGTTAAGCTGTCGCCGTTCATCGCTATGCTGATCGGTTTGGTAACGGCATGGGTCTTCTATATCCGTGCGCCACACATTCCGAAGGCACTCGCAGAGCGTCACCGCGGTCTGTACCAGTTCCTTCTCAATAAGTGGTACTTCGACGAACTTTATGACTTCATTTTTGTCCGTCCTGCACGTTGGCTTGGCCGCTTCTTCTGGAAGGTTGGCGACGGCAAGATTATTGACGGGTATGGTCCTAATGGTGTCGCTGCACGTGTCCTTGATGTTACAGGTCGCGTTGTGAAGATGCAGTCGGGTTACCTTTATCACTACGCATTCGCGATGCTTATCGGCGTCGCCGCGCTCGTCACCTGGATGATGCTCGGGAGCTCTTTCTGATGACCGATTGGCCAATTCTTTCTACGGTCACATTCCTGCCGCTCGTCGGCGCCTTGTTGATCCTTCTCATCAAGGATGACAGCGAAGCCTCGCGTCGCAACATCAAGAATGTTGCGCTGCTAACCACGGTTTTCGTTTTCATTCTCTCTCTGGTTATCTGGGCCGGATTTGATAATTCAAATCCGGGCTTCCAGATGGTCGAACAGGTTGACTGGCTTGGTGGTGGCATTTCCTACCACATGGGCGTCGACGGTATTTCGATGCTGTTTGTCGTGCTGTCAGCTTTCCTTATGCCGTTCTGCGTGCTGGCAAGCTGGTTTGCGATCGAAAAGCGTGTCAAGGAATACATGATCGCGTTTCTTATTCTGGAAACGCTCATGATCGGCGTGTTCTGCGCGCTGGATCTGTTCCTTTTCTATGTATTCTTTGAAGCAAGCCTTATCCCGATGTTCATCATCATTGGTGTCTGGGGTGGCAAGCGCCGCGTTTATGCAAGCTTCAAGTTCTTCCTCTATACGCTGCTCGGCTCCGTGTTGATGCTGATCGCGATCATGGCAATGTACTGGCAGGCCGGTACACTCAATGTGGTCGAATTGCTGAAGTACGATTTTCCGGCAGGCATGCAGACGTGGTTATGGCTGGCATTCTTCGCGTCTTTCGCAGTGAAGATGCCAATGTGGCCGGTTCACACCTGGTTGCCGGATGCGCACGTTGAAGCGCCGACAGCAGGTTCGGTTATTCTGGCGGGTATTCTTCTGAAGCTTGGTGGCTACGGCTTCCTGCGCTTCTCGTTGCCGATGTTCCCGCTGGCATCCGCCGATTTCGCTCCGTTCATTTTTGCCCTGTCTGCGATTGCGATCATCTACACCTCGCTCGTCGCCTTGGTACAGGAAGACATCAAGAAACTGATCGCATATTCGTCGGTTGCGCACATGGGCTATGTCACCATGGGTATCTTTGCAGCCAACGAGCAGGGCGTGCAGGGTGCAATCTTCCAGATGCTCTCGCATGGCATCGTCGCGAGCGCGCTCTTCCTTTGCGTGGGCGTAATCTATGATCGCATGCATACCCGTGAAATTTCGGCTTTTGGCGGTCTCGTCAACAATATGCCGAAATATGCCGTGGCCTTCCTCATCCTGACGATGGCGAATGTCGGTCTTCCGGGTACGTCTGGCTTTATCGGTGAATTTCTCACGCTGTTCGGTGTCTTCCGCGTCAATACGTGGGTAGCACTGTTCGCAACATCGGGTGTGATCCTGTCGGCAGCCTATGCGCTGTGGCTCTATCGCAACGTGGTGTTTGGTGCGCTGACAAAGGAAAGCCTCAAGGGCCTTCTCGACCTCAGCCCGCGTGAAAAGCTGATCCTGTATCCGCTTGTGATCCTTACCATTTTCTTCGGTGTGTATCCGGTGCCGGTCTTCGATGTGACCGCAAGCGCTGTGCATGCACTGGTTACTAATTATGACGCAGCGCTGGCAAATGCCGCTAGCGCTACGCTGGCGCAGTAAGTAAAGGCGTAGGCTTGATGCAAACCGACCTGATTGCTTCCCTGTCTCTCGCAGCTCCCGAGGTTCTCCTCGCGCTGAGCGGACTGGCATTGCTCATGATCGGCGTGTTCTCCGGAGAGCGCGCCTCCACTCTCGTCAATGGGCTTGCTGTTGCCGTTCTGATTGCAGCACTCGCTCTTGTCGTTATCTTCCCGCACAATGGCAGCGCCTTTGGCGGTGCCTTTGTGAGTGATGCTTTCGCACGTTTCATGAAGGTGCTGACACTGATCGGCTCCATCGTGGCGCTGATCATGTCTGTTGGCTTTGCGCGTGAAGACAAGTTCGATAAGTTCGAATTCCCGGTTCTGATCGTGCTGGCAACACTCGGCATGCTCATCATGGTGTCGGCATCGAACATGCTCACACTCTATATGGGCCTCGAATTGCAGTCTTTGGCACTTTATGTGCTGGCAGCCTTCAACCGTGATAGCGTTCGTTCGACTGAAGCGGGCCTCAAGTACTTCGTGCTTGGTGCACTTTCGTCGGGCATGTTGCTCTATGGTATCAGCCTTGTTTACGGTTACACCGGTCATATCGGTTTTGCCGAAATCGCAAACGCAATCACCGGCGGCGAACGTCAGCTTGGTCTGGTCTTCGGTCTGGTGTTTATCCTTGCAGGTCTCTGCTTCAAGATTTCCGCCGTTCCATTCCATATGTGGACGCCGGATGTTTATGAAGGTTCACCGACACCTGTAACCGCATTCTTTGCCGCTGCTCCAAAAATGGCAGCAATGGCGCTGATCGTTCGCGTTGCTGAAGGCGCTTTCGCTCCTGTTACCCATGACTGGCAGCAGATCATCACCTTCGTTGCAATCGCTTCGATGGTGCTGGGTGCTTTTGCTGCAATCGGTCAGCGCAACATCAAGCGCCTGATGGCTTATTCCTCGATCAGCCACATGGGCTATGCCCTTGTTGGTCTGGCTGCGGGTACCGTTGTCGGCGTGCGTGGCGTCGCACTTTACATGGCGATTTATCTCGTCATGACGCTCGGCAGCTTTGCCTTCATCCTGTCCATGCGGACAAAGGACGGCAATGTTGAACAGATTGACGATCTCGCAGGTCTGTCGCGCAGCAATCCGCTTATGGCCTTTATCATGACGATCATGCTCTTCTCGCTTGCAGGTATTCCGCCGCTCGCTGGCTTCTTCGGTAAGTGGTATACCTTTGTTGCAGCCGTTGAAGTGGGCCTCTATCCGCTGGCGATCATCGGTATTGTCGCTTCGGTTGTTGGCGCGTTCTACTATCTGCGCATGATCAAGATCATGTGGTTCGATGAGCCGGTGACGACTTTCGTTCCGGCAGCAATTGAGCTGCGTCTCGTGCTGCTTGTTTCAGGTGCATTTGTTCTCTTCTATGCACTGATTGGCGGCTGGCTTGGCGGTCTTGCTGAAACTGCAGCAAAGACTTTCTTCTGAGCATGACTATCAATAAGGCCGCAGGTGATGGCAATGGTTTCACGCTGGCACCTGCGGCTTTAGCAGACAACTATCGGCTGGAGTTTTTTCCCGTCGTTGGTTCTACCAATGCAGAGGCGCTTGATCGGGCAACTGCCGGCGATGCCGGGCGCCTCTGGTTCGTGTCTCCGAAACAGGAAAGCGGACGAGGGCGCCGGGGCCGTACATGGACTGCTCCCGAAGGCAATCTTGCAGCAACGCTTCTTCTCGTCGATCGCTTTGATCCGAAAATTGCAGCCACGCTTGGCTTTGTTGCAGGACTTGCGCTTGCTGATGCCGTTGATGCGGTTTTGCCGGAAGCTGTGGCTTCGCGCGTGACTGTTGCGCTCAAATGGCCCAATGACGTGCTGGTTGATGGCGCAAAACTCTCCGGTATTCTCCTTGAATCGACGCTGCTTTCTGACGGTCGTTTTGGTCTTGCGGTGGGCATGGGCACAAATGTTGTCGCCTCTCCGCAAGGCTTGCCTTACCCCGCGACATCCTTGCGTGAACTTGGCAGTCAGGTCGATGCAGCGACATTGTTTTTGGCACTTTCGGATGCATGGTGTCATTATCATTCAATATGGAATGCTGGGCGAGGGCTGAATGAAATCCGTCTGCGCTGGCTCAAGCGCGCGCATGGGCTGGGCCAGCCCGTTATGATGCAGTTGAATGGCCGTATTGTTGAAGGTGTTTTTGAAACCATCGATTCGGACTGCCGCCTTGTTATCCGCGAAGATGACGGTACACGTGTGCCGGTAACTGCCGGGGACGTCTATTTTGGAACGGCAGCCTCTGTTAAACCCGTTTCCTGATTGAATAATTGTGCACAATTGAACGCTGTGCGGGTTGTTCCGGGCTTGCAAACTATCGGCAGGCGGTTCAACAGGGGCATAATAAATTCTAAGTAAAGAACAGGGAGGCATTATGCCCCGCTCACCATCGACACAATTTGTCTTCCTGCCGCTTGGCGGTGTCGGCGAAATCGGCATGAACCTTGCCATGTATGGCTTTGGTCCTGAGGACAAACGCGAATGGATCGTGGTCGACATGGGCGTAAGCTTTGCTGGCCCGGAGCATCCGGGCGCGGATCTGATCCTGCCAGACATTCGCTTTCTCGAGGCTGAGAAGCATAATCTGCGCGGCATTATCATTACCCATGCGCATGAAGACCATTATGGCGCCTTGCTTGATCTTTGGCCGCGTCTGAAGGCGCCTGTTTATGCCACGCCGTTTACGGCAGGCTTGTTGGAAGCCAAGCGTCAGTCGGAATCTGGTGCACCGGAAATTCCGGTCAACATATTCAAAGCGGGTGAGACCTTTGAGGTTGGTTCCTTCGAGATAGAAGCGATTGCGGTTACGCACTCGATTCCAGAGCCTGTTTCGCTCGCCATCACCACACCGCTTGGTACAGTCGTTCACACGGGCGACTGGAAGATGGACCCTGATCCATCCATGGGACCGTTGATTGACGAAGCACGTTTCCGTGCAATCGGCGATCAGGGCGTTTTGGCGTTGATCTGCGATTCCACCAATGCAATGCGCGATGGTGAATCACCGTCTGAGCGACAGGTCGGTGAAAGCTTGCGCGAGCTTATTGAAGGCGCGCGTGGTCGCGTGGCGATTACAACGTTCTCATCCAACGTTGGCCGTATCCGCTCCATTACAGAAGCGGCGCGCGATGCTGGTCGTCAGGTGCTGGTGGTCGGTCGTTCGATGAAGCGCACAATCGCGGTTGCGACCGAGCTTGGCTATATGGAAGGCTTGCCGGAGTTCCTCAGCGAAGATGATTACGGCTATATCCCGCGCGAAAATGTCGTAATGATCCTGACGGGCAGCCAGGGAGAGCCACGTGCAGCGCTGGCCAAGCTTGCGCGTGATGAAATGCGCAGCATCGCGTTGTCGGCAGGCGACACGGTTATTTTCTCATCGCGCCCGATTCCGGGCAATGAAAAGGCTATTCTCGACATCAAGAACAAGCTCATTGATCAGGGCATCAAGCTGATCAGTGATGATGATGCGCTTGTGCATGTTTCCGGCCACCCGCGCCGCAGTGAGCTAAGGCGCATGTATTCTTGGGTGCGTCCGAAGATTCTCGTGCCCGTTCATGGCGAGGCAGCGCATCTTGTCGCGCAAGGGTCGCTCGGTGCTATGGAGGGCATTGAAGAGATTGCACAAGTGCGCGATGGCGACATGTTGCGCCTGGCACCAGGCAAAGCAGAAATCATCGATGAAGCACCTGTTGGCCGTATCTATAAGGACGGCAAGCTGATCGGCGACGAAGACGAAATCGGCATGGTTGAGCGGCGCAAGCTCGCTTATGTCGGCCATGTCGCTGTTTCTGTGCTGCTCGACCGTGACTTCAAGATCATGGATGAGCCCGATCTGGTTGCCTTTGGCCTGCCTGAAGAAGACAGGCAGGGCGATTTGATCGAAGATATTCTGCTTGATGCGGCAATCGAAGCGATCGACAGCATTCCTCGGGCGCGCCGCAAGGATATTGAAGTGGTCCGTGAATCGGTTCGCCGTGCGGTTCGTGCTGCGACAAATGAAGCATGGGGCAAAAAGCCGGTGGTGACAGTCTTCATCAACCGGATAAAGTAGCTCTGTTTTCGGAGGAGGAAGATAGATGCTCAAACGCCTGAACCATGTCGCAATCGTGGTTCCAGATATAAAGTCCGCCTCTGCGCTTTACACAGGACAGCTTGGTGCGAACGTGACCGCGCCGCAAGCTTTGCCTGAGCACGGGGTGACGGTGGTCTTTATTGATGTGGGGAACACCAAGATCGAATTGCTGGAACCGTTGGGAGAGGGATCGCCCATTGCGAGTTTTCTGGAAAAGAACCCTTCGGGCGGAATGCATCATCTTTGCTATGAAGTTGACGATATTTTAGCCGCACGCGATCATCTCAAGGCGCAAGGGGCACGCATTCTCGGTAATGGTGAGCCAAAGATTGGCGCCCATGGCAAGCCGGTGCTGTTTTTGCATCCCAAAGACTTCAATGGCACTTTGATCGAGCTTGAGGAGGCATGAGATGACGATTGTTTCCGGTATCGCGATGTATTTTATCTTCTGGTGGATAACACTATTTGCGCTCTTACCGGTTGGATTGCGCACGCAGGCGGAAGAAAATGACGTGACATTGGGAACGGTCGCGAGCGCGCCAGCCAAACCACGCATCGGACTTGCATTTCTGCGTACCACGTTTGTCGCCACCGCGATCTTCTGCATCTATTATTACCTGACGCAGGTTCAGGGCTTCAGCCTTGATGATATTCCGCATTTTTTTCCCGATCTGAAGTAAAATCGGACATTCTGTTTCTCGATAAATGAAGCGCTGCAAGACATGGTGCCTATTTTTTAGGTGCTATTTTTTGAGGCGGCATTTTTGTCGCTCGCGTCAAGATCATGCGTTGAATCTAAAATGTATCAATCCGTTATAACGGTTTGAAAAGAAAGAAATTTAGTGCCTTTCCAACGAAAGCGCGTAGCGGCTTCGCGCAAGACAATACGTGATAAAAATTGAGACAGCATTTCCAATGATCCACTCAAAACAGCAAATGCTCTGAGCTTTGGAAAGCTTGCCTGTGACGCTGCGCTTTGCATTGAAAAACTGAAAAATATCAAAGGCTTATTTTGCCTGGTGAGAGCTTTTTCTCTTGAAGGCACGGCAAAGCCAAAAAAAAAGCAAGGCTTTCGCCTTGCTAGTCGAATACGCGTTCGATCCGTTTCCGTATTACAGGCGGCTGCGAATTAACGCGCCTGGATCCATCCTCCCAAGACTTTGACCGCGTGAAACAACGGTTAGCTCCGTTGTTATGCTTATTGATGAAAAAAATAGCGGACTGCATAGCTTTTGTCACCAAAAATCTTTTGTGATGTCATATTTCCTTCGCAATTTTGCCGCCTCGCGTGTGCGATATGCATAATACATTGAAATTTAAAATGAATCTCGGCGCCTTTCTTAAATGATCTTTTTCGTCATTCTGGCGGTGATGGCTGTGGATGGGAAAAAACCTTCTGATTAAAGCACGGGGAGGCGGGTTTTCAATAGCGGTATAACCCGTTATGAAGCCAGCAAGTTTGCTTAATTTTTGCCTGATTCTACACACAGTCGGTTGCTATTCAGGTAATCTCTCTCTTGATCGGTGGTCACGATGCGTCTGTCGCAGTATTTTTTGCCCATTCTGAAGGAAAACCCAAAAGAGGCAGAAATTGTCTCTCACAGGTTGATGTTGCGTGCGGGTATGATCCGTCAGCAGTCGGCAGGCATTTATTCATGGCTCCCGCTTGGCCTGAAAGTGCTCAACAAGGTCTGCAACATCATTCGTGAAGAGCAGAACCGTGCAGGCGCCAACGAAATTCTGATGCCGACGATCCAGTCCGCCGATCTTTGGCGCGAAAGCGGTCGTTACGATGCATATGGCAAGGAAATGCTGCGCATTCAGGACCGGCAGGAGCGCGAAATGCTCTTTGGTCCGACCAATGAAGAAATGGTCACGGATATTTTCCGTTCTTATGTGCGCTCCTACAAGGATCTGCCGCTGAACCTCTATCACATCCAGTGGAAGTTCCGCGATGAGGTGCGTCCGCGTTTTGGCGTGATGCGCTCGCGTGAGTTTCTTATGAAAGACGCCTATTCGTTCGACCTCGATTACGAGGGCGCGAAAATGGCTTATTACCGCATGTTCGTGTCGTACCTGCGTACATTTGCGCGTGTTGGTCTTCAGGCGATCCCGATGCGTGCCGATACCGGCCCGATTGGCGGCGATCTCAGCCACGAATTCATCATTCTCGCTGAAACCGGCGAAAGCCAGGTTTATTGCGATAAGGCATATCTTGAACTGGCTGTTCCGGGCGCAGATACGGATTTCCGTAACGATGAGCAACTGACCGATATCGTCAAGCGCTGGACAACGCCTTATGCAGCAACCGACGAGATGCACGACGAGGCTGAATGGGCAGCTGTAAAAGCTGATGATCAGGTTTCAGCGCGCGGTATTGAAGTCGGCCACATCTTCCATTTCGGCACGAAGTATTCTGAGCCGATGGGCGCAAAAGTGCAGGGGCCTGATGGCAAGGAACACGCTGTATCGATGGGGTCTTACGGCATTGGTCCTTCGCGTCTGGTTGCAGCGGCAATCGAAGCTTTCCACGACGAAGCTGGTATCATCTGGCCCAAGGCAATTGCGCCTTTCGGTGTTGGCATTGTCAACATGAAGCCCGGTGATGAGGCTTGCGATGGCGTGAGCGAAAAGCTCTATACTGCCTTCACCAATGCCGGTCTTGATCCACTGCTTGACGACACGGATAACCGTGCGGGATCGAAGTTTGCAACGATGGATCTGATCGGTCTGCCTTATCAGGTGATTGTTGGTCCGCGTGGCGTTGCTGCCGGTGAAGTTGAAGTCAAGGATCGCAAGACTGGTGAGCGTCAAAACCTCACCATTGAGGCAGCAATCAACCTTTTGACGGCATAACCATGAGCAATGCGGCGGCAGCAAAATCTGACGGCAAGCAGAAGGTGCCTAACAAGGCGCCTTCTTCAGGTCCTTTCTCCGCTTATGAGCGGATGATCGCATGGCGCTATTTGCGAGCGCGCCGCCGCGAGACGTTTATTTCGGTCATTGCCGGTTTCTCTTTCACGGGCATCATGCTCGGTGTTGCAACACTCATTATCGTCATGGCGGTGATGAACGGTTTTCGCGCCGAGCTGCTCAATCGAATTCTCGGTATTAATGGCCATCTCATCATGCAGCCGATAGATCGGCCGCTGGATGACTATGCGAGCCTGATTACACGTATTGACGGTATTTCCGGCGTAAAATTTGCCATTCCGGTGGTTGAAGGTCAGGCTTTGGTGCAGGGCAATATTGGCGCAGGCACCGGTGCTCTGGTTCGAGGGCTTCGTGAAGAAGACCTCGACAAGCTCAAGCTTGTTTCGGACAATATCAAACAAGGCACCCTGAAAGGCTTTGATCAAAGCGGAGGCGTGGCCATTGGCACGCGTATGGCTGAAAATCTTGGTCTTTCTGTCGGTGATACGCTCCGCGTTATCTCACCCGATGGTGATGTGACACCGTTTGGCGTCAATCCGCGGGTTAAAGCCTATCCTATCGTTGCAATCTTCGAAATTGGCATGTCGGAATATGACGCGTCGATTGTCATGATGCCGCTTTCAGAAGCCCAGCTTTTCTTTAATCAGGAAGGCAAAGTGCAGTCGCTTGAAATCTTCGTCGATAATCCTGACAAGGTGGATGCAATGCGCGCACCGGTCGAGGAAGTTGCGGCTCGTCAGATTTCCATGGTCGATTGGCGCCAGCGCAACCAGACCTTCTTCTCGGCTTTGCAGGTCGAGCGCAATGTCATGTTCATGATCCTGACGCTGATCGTGCTCGTCGCAGCCCTTAATATCATTTCCGGCCTGATCATGCTGGTGAAGGATAAGGGCCGTGACATCGCGATCCTTCGAACCATGGGCGCCACACGTGGGGCTATCATGCGAATATTCCTTATGACAGGCGCAGCCATTGGTGTCACGGGTACGTTTGCAGGCGTGGTTTTAGGCGTGGTTGTGTGCCTCAACGTCGAACGTCTGCGCGAGTTCTTCTCGTGGCTTTCCGGCACGACCCTGTTTAATCCAGAGCTCTATTTCCTGAGCACGCTTCCGGCCAAGATGGATGTCGGCGAAACGGTTTCCGTCATAGCTATGGCTCTGATCCTTTCCTTTATTGCCACCATTTTTCCGGCCTGGCGCGCTGCTAAACTCGATCCGGTCGAAGCATTGAGGTACGAATAATGGCGGCTGAAGTTATTCTGCGTCTGGAAAATGTCAGCCGGGCCTATAAGGAAGCTGATCGCGAACTGGTCATCCTGAAAGATGCGAGTTTTACACTGCATCGTGGCGAGATGGTTGCACTGGTTGCCCCGTCTGGTGCTGGTAAATCGACATTGCTGCATACGGCCGGTTTGCTGGAGCGCCCGGATGCGGGTGATGTTTTTCTCGATGGCCGCTCCTGCAGTGCCCTTTCAGAGGATGAGCGCACAGCCGTTCGCCGCAACGATGTTGGCTTTGTTTATCAGTTCCATCATCTTCTGCCGGAGTTCACGGCACTTGAAAACGTGATGATGCCACAGATGATCCGTGGCCTGCCACAAAAGGCAGCGTCCGTTCGCGCGCAGCAGTTGCTCGACTATATGAAGATCGGCAAACGTGCTTCGCATCGCCCATCGGAGCTGTCGGGCGGCGAGCAGCAGCGCGTTGCCATTGCGCGCGCAGTTGCCAATGCACCTCTGGTATTGCTGGCCGATGAGCCAACCGGCAATCTTGACCCGACAACATCCTCTTATGTTTTTGGTGCGCTGGAAGCACTGGTGCGGCAGTCGGGACTGGCTGCGATGATTGCGACGCATAATCACGAGCTGGCGCGTCGGATGGATCGTCGTGTGACGTTGAAAGACGGCAAAGTCGTCGATCTTTGAGAGCGCTTTGACGTCGCTCTAAGCTTTTCGTTCAATCGCCCTATAGAGCGCCGGTGGCCATGCTGCCGGCGTTTGCATGTTTATTTTTCATAAACCTTAAATACACGCGATCGCTTAAATGGGTGTTGACTTTGGAACAGAAATGGAACAAACAATAAACATACGTGAACAAAGAGGAGTTATTCCAATGACCGATCTCGTCTACGACGTTTTGTCTTTCGTCTCCATCAGCCTTTTCGTTGCGACCTTCGCCATATGGGTGAGTGCAATCTGAAAGCGCAAAGCGGGTTCTTCTGTGAACCTCGCTGATAGTAACGGCGCTCACTCTGGACATCGTTACCGTATTCCCCGAAAGTGTGACGATGGGCGATAAGAGTCGCCCGTTACCCTGTGCAAATCTCATATCGTGAGCAGCACTCGGATGGCGCTGAAAACATGATTTCGCTATCATGGTGTTGCGGCGCAGTCAGCTCTGCAAAGATCGGGGAATGAATATGAATGATACAGCAAGCATGCGTGCGGGCGAGGATATGACGTCACCTCGTTTCGTTCATCTGCGAGTGCATTCTGCTTATTCCTTGCTTGAAGGCGCCTTGCCTGTTGGCAAGATCATCAAACAGGCGATTGCCGATCAGGCACCGGCCATCGCGATAACTGACACCAACAATCTGTTTGGTGCTTTGGAGTTCGCCCAGAAGGCATCTAAGGATGGTTTGCAGCCGATCATCGGTTGCCAGCTCGATGTTGCATTCGGCGATCACAATGATAACAGCCGCAGTGCCAATCGCCGTCTGGTTCTCGACTTGGCACCCTTGGTTTTTCTCGCTTCGACCGAGGAAGGTTATGCGAATATTGTCCGGCTCGTCAGCCGCGCATTTCTCGACACGCCTTCGGGCGACCCTGTGCATGTCGATGCTGGGTGGCTGGCTGGCCTGTCAGAAGATGTGATTGTTCTCTCCGGTGGCCCTCTTGGACCAATCGGACGCGCTTTTGCCGCTGATCGCCCGGATCGTGCAGAAAGCCGTTTGGCTTTTCTGAAAGAAGCATTCGGTGACCGGCTTTATGTCGAGTTGCAGCGGCAGGCAGGTTATGATCGTGCGCTTGAGGCGAAGACCGTTGAACTTGCTTATGCAATGGAATTGCCACTCGTTGCGACCAATGAAGCTTTCTTCCTTAAGGCAGAGGATTTTGAAGCGCATGATGCGCTGCTCGCCATCGCCGAAGGGCAAATTATTTCAAATGATGATCGCCGTCGTCTGACGCCGGACCACCACTTGAAAAGCCGCGCAGAAATGGCGGCTCTGTTCGCCGACCTGCCGGAAGCGCTCGAAAACACGATTGAAATTGCGGAGCGTTGCAGCTGGTTCACCCAGACACGAGCGCCAATCCTGCCGCGTTTCACGGGTGAATCCGACGATCCCGAAGCCGCAGTTCAGGCGGAGGCCGAAGAACTGGCGCGACAGGCGCGCGAAGGTTTGAAGATGCGGCTGGAAACAGCCGGGCTTGCTGAAGGGTATACGCAAGAACAATATGCCGAGCGTCTCGATTATGAGATCGGCATTATCACGCGTATGAAGTTCCCGGGCTACTTCCTCATTGTTGCGGACTTTATCAAATGGGCCAAGCAGCAGGGGATCCCTGTTGGCCCCGGTCGTGGTTCGGGTGCGGGCTCTCTCGTCGCTTATGCATTGACGATTACTGATGTTGATCCGTTGCGCTTTTCGCTGCTGTTTGAGCGCTTCCTCAATCCTGACCGCGTATCGATGCCAGACTTCGATATCGATTTCTGTCAGGATCGGCGCGAAGAAGTCATTCGCTATGTGCAGGGAAAGTACGGTCGCGATCAGGTCGCACAGATCATAACTTTCGGAACACTTCAGGCGCGCGCTGTGTTGCGTGATGTGGGTCGCGTTCTCGAAATGCCTTACGGGCAGGTCGACCGTCTCTGCAAGCTTGTGCCGCAGAATCCGGCCAATCCGGTGTCTCTGGCGCAGGCCATTGAAACAGAACCCAAGATTAATGAGGAACGTGAGAAAGAGCCGGTTGTCGGCCGTCTTCTCGATATGGCGCTCAAGCTTGAAGGGCTTTATCGCCACGCATCGACACACGCAGCCGGTATCGTTATCGGTGATCGCCCATTGTCTGAACTGGTGCCGATGTATCGCGATCCGCGCTCGGATATGCCGGTCACGCAGTTTAATATGAAATGGGTCGAACAGGCCGGTCTGGTCAAGTTCGACTTTCTTGGTCTGAAAACGCTTACGGTTCTTGAGACGGCAGTGAAGCTTGTTGCGCGTAAAGGCATTGAGATTGACCTGTCGCGCTTGCCCTTGGATGACCAACTGACTTATGAAATGCTTTCGCGTGGCGAAACGGTCGGCGTGTTTCAGGTGGAAAGTGCCGGAATGCGAAAGGCGCTGCTCGGCATGCGCCCGGACCGCATTGAGGATATTATTGCGCTCGTGGCGCTTTATCGTCCGGGTCCGATGGAAAACATTCCGACCTATAACGCGCGCAAGAACGGTGAGGAGGAGATTGCCTCCATCCACCCAAAGATTGATGACCTGATCAAAGAAACGCAGGGCGTTATCGTTTATCAGGAACAGGTGATGCAGATCGCGCAGGTTCTTTCGGGCTACTCGCTCGGTGAAGCTGATCTTTTGCGCCGCGCCATGGGTAAGAAAATCCGCGAAGAAATGGACAAGCAGCGCGTCCGCTTCGTGGACGGTGCCATTGAAGGCGGTGTCGACAAGGCGCAGGCGAATATGATTTTCGACCTGTTGGCCAAGTTCGCCGACTATGGCTTCAACAAGTCGCACGCTGCTGCTTATGCGATTGTATCTTATCAGACCGCCTACATGAAGGCGCATTATCCCGTTGAGTTTCTCGCCGCTTCAATGACATATGATATGTCGAACGCCGATAAGCTGAATGATTTCCGCCGCGATGCAAATCGTCTGGGGATCGATGTGGTGACGCCATCGGTCATGACGTCTTTTCGTCCCTTCGAAGTTGGCGAGAAGAAGATCTTCTACTCGCTTGCCGCAATCAAAGGTGTTGGTGAAGCCGCCGTTGATCATATCGTCAGTGTGCGGGCCGAAAAGCCGTTTGAAAGCCTTGAAGATTTCTTTGAGCGGATTGATCCGAAAATTGTCAATCGCCGCGTGACGGAAAGCCTGATCAATGCAGGCGCTCTCGATTGTTTCGGTCGCGACCGTGCGGCCATGAGCGCTGGCATGGACCGCATCATGGGGTTTGCCCAACGCACACAGGAAAATGCGGCCAGCGGTCAATCGGATATTTTTGGTCTTTCCGGCGCGCCCAAGGAAACCCTGATCCTTCCGCAGGCAGCCCCTTGGTTGCCTTCGGAAAAGCTGCATCGCGAGTTTCAGGCGGTTGGCTTTTATCTTTCTGCGCATCCGCTTGACGAATACCGTCAGGTGCTTGATCGCATGCGTGTACAGAGCTGGGCTGATTTCTCGGCAGCAGTCAAGCGCGGCGCAAATGCCGGGCGTCTGGCGGGTACGGTGACGACACGGCAGGAGCGCAAGACCCGCACAGGCAATAAGATGGGCATTGTGCAGTTGTCCGATGCCACTGGCCAGTTTGAAGCGGTCCTTTTCTCGGAAGGTCTTGCGCAATATCGTGATCTTCTGGAAAGCGGTAAGTCTGTCGTTATTACGGTTGCCGCAGAAAATCGCCCGGAGGGTATCGGGCTTCGCATCCAGACCGTGCAATCGCTGGAGGATCGGGCTTGCGCAATGCAAAAGGCATTGCGGCTTTATCTACGCTCGGCTGAAGCGGTGAAAAGTATCGTTCCGCATTTTAACACGCGCGGCGATGGACAGGTAAGCCTGATCGTAATCAAGGAAGAGGGGCAGCGTGAAGTGGAGATCGAACTTCCACACCGCTATCGCGTCAGTCCACAGATTGCGAGTGCCATGAAAGCTATTCCGGGCGTTGTTGACGTCGAGCTGGTCTAGAGCATTTCCAGCAAAAGTGCGAAGCGGTTTTGCGTAGGATAATGCGTGACAACACACAGAGCATTTCCAGCAAAAGTGCGAAGCGGTTTTGCGTAGGATAATGCGTGACAACAAACAGAGCATTTCCAGCAAAAGTGCGAAGCGGTTTTGCGTAGGACAATGCGTGACAACAAACAGAGCATTTCCAGCAAAAGTGCGAAGCGGTTTTGCGTGGGATAATGCGTAAAAAATATAGAGCATTTCCAGCGATTCAAACAAAGCAGGAAATGCTCTAAAAACCGGCCAATTAGAATTGGCCGGTTTTTTCCATGTTTTTAGTAAGCAGCAGTGAAACGCTTGCCGATATGTTTGCCCTGTTCTGCTTCATCGACAATCGCCACGGCCAGATCTTCAACCGAGATTTTGCTTTCGCCTTTGTCATCAAAGACTGGCTCGTCTGCGCCAAGACGATATTTGCCGGTGCGTTCGCCGGGTTGAAGAATGATTGCGGGCGAAACAAAGGTCCAGTCGAGGTCTTTTTCTTCACGCAGTTCATTGAGTGCCTGGCGTGCGCCAAGCGCGCCTTCTTTCCACTCGGCGGGAAAATCCGGCGAATCCACCAGCTGATGGCCGTTGATTTCCAGACTTCCGGCGCCGCCAACTGCGATGAGACGCTTCACGCCTGCTTTCTTGGCAGCTTCGTTGATGGAACGGCTGCCCTTGATGTGGTTTTCGCGGATATTGCGGTCTGTCCAGCCGGGATTAAAGGCTGAAATAATCACGTCATGGCCTGCAATTTGCTTGGCGAGCGCATCCGTGTCGAATACGTCGGCCTTTACAGCGGTAACATTGTCGAGTTTCGCAACCTTATCTGTATGGCGGACAAGTGCTGTGACGCTGTGACCGCGCGATTGTGCTTCCTTGAGAATTGCAGCGCCGACAAAGCCGGTAGCGCCGATGAGTGCGATTTTAGCCATTTCATGTTCCTTTCAAATCAGTCACTGAAGTGATATTTAATAATCAGGTTCTTTATAGTAACTACGTAGTCGATATGATAAACCTTGTGAAGAACGCACTTTTTCATGATTAGGGTACATGGAGGTAACTGCATGCCCGACAAGGCCACTTAGGGAAGTAAAATGAAAATCACGACCCAACCGGATAACGGAACACCGCTTCTATCATCGACGGCTGCTTTTCAATCGGAGCCCGATGGAAAGGGGCTTTGCCCCATTCGTGAAGTGCTCGACCGGGTGGGCGATACGTGGAGCATCCTCGTTATTTTTAATCTGCAAATGGGATCAATGCGGTTTAATGCATTGCGCCGATCTGTGGAGGGTATTTCACAAAGAATGCTGACCGTGACGCTGCGTTCACTTGAGCGCGATGGCCTTGTGGCGCGTCATGTGCGCCCAACATCGCCGCCGGAAGTGAATTATTCCCTGACCGAACTTGGACATTCACTTGCTGTGCCGATTGATGTGCTGGGGCAGTGGGCTGTCGAAAACCGGGAACAAATGCGCGATGCCCGTCGGCGTTTTGATGCCGCTGCAGAAGATTAGGCTCAAGCCCGCTTTAATAAATGGGGCCAGAGCCAAACGAACCGGATGCCGGAATGCTCGTTACTCGTTTCAACAAAGGAGAATGAAACATGCCTGCAAAATCAAAAGCACAGCAAAAAGCAGCGGGTGCTGCACTTGCCGCAAAGCGCGGCGAGATCAACAAGAGTGAACTCTTTGGCGCCTCAAAAGAAATGTATGAAACAATGACGGAGAAAGAGCTCGAAGAGTTTGCCGAGACCAAACACAAAGGTCTTCCCGAGCACGTCTCAGACAAAAAAAGCAGCTGACTCATCATCAGCTGCTCTTCTTCTATGATCTGTTAAGCGCTTACTTCGCGCCGTTTGCGGGTACAAATTCGATGGCTTTGAGCTTGCCGCCGCTAATTCCGCAGCGCAAGGTTATCGTGTCCCATTGCGTGCCGCCAGTTTTGCGCCGTGCTTCTCCGGGTACGGAAATGACGGCAGAAACTTTACGTGCATCTTTTGTGCTGAATTTCGCAGATTTGTCGTTTGTTGTTGCCGCGGAAATATCATCTTTTGTAAAACCAAGACGATCATATTTCTTGCTCTTTTTAACATAATCATAAGCACTTGCAACGCAGTCAGCCACCTGTGGTGACGCCTGCTGATCCTTGACAAGTGTCTGATAATTGCCAGTAAAATCTTTTGAACGCTTCGGAACACTGTCGGCATGGGCGGCGCCGGCTACGCCGAAAGCGAAAATTGCGGAAAGTATGATCTTGGTCGATTTCATGATTTGCTTCCTTGGAAAAGCTACCGCACCAATCGGCGGTTAGCAAAATCGATAATGAAGATAATATTAGTGAGGCAGTTTGAATTTTTTATGTTCGCTGTCTGCGTGCAGAATATCTTATTGGCAGATTCGGGCAAGACAGGTTTTTCCATGACATCCCTGATCAAGATGCATGTTTGTTATGTGCGCGGCGTCCCCTTCAGGCCCGATTATCGTCATGAAAAGTTTGCAGCTCGCATCATGAACCGCACGCCAAAAGGCTTTTTCCTTTTCCGATCCGTTCCAGCCACTTTTCAATTCGGTCACAGAACCATCCGAAAACTTAAACGACATGATATCGAGCGCATTTGCAAATGCATGTTCGGACACGCGCCCCTCTGATGCACCATTGACATTGCGACACTGATAGTCGGACCCCGTGCCAACTTCTGTGACTTTCACATCGTTGCCATAGACCTTGCTTGCGGCTTCACTGACATGCTCCGACCATTTGGCAAGCGTAACAGCCATAGCGCAATTTGTTGTGACAGGATTTGCGAACTTCAGGGGCTGGGCTTTACCAATTGCAGTCAGCGAAAGCGGCGACTGCGCGCTGCATTGAGGACTATCATTGATCGGTGGGGAGAGCTTTCCCTCCACGTCGCCTTGCATGAGGGCTGGGCAGGCAACCTGATAGATGCGCTCGTTTTTCTCTGGCCTTGGTGTTTCAACATTGCTTTTAGCCGGTTCTGCCGATTGGGCCGGCTCTTTTTCGCGTCGTGGCGCATCCGCTTCTCGTCCTGGCGCTGGCGTGGGAACTGGAATCACAGTGACTGGCGCTGACTGCGGCTTTGATCGTTGCTGCCTGGTGCTGCGTTTCTTTTTGGTGCGTTTTTGAGGCGTGGTCTTCTTTGTGTTTCCGCTTAATGCGCGTTCAATAAGATTTTGCGCATTTGCTGTTCCAGTCCTCGGCCAGTTCCCGCCGCAAATCAACGTAATCGAACATGCGAGGAGGAGGGTCGTTATCGCTTTGGGAAAGAAAGAGAAAGAAACGGCCATGTTTGCCTCTTTTGATATGACGCACCCTGGTTTAATGTCGATAAGGCAGTTGTCGTTCCTTCACGCTTCGTGGCGCACGGTTATATATGGCCAAATGGCTTAAAATCCGGGCTTAAGCCTTGACAAGATGACACGCTAATGACTACAAGCCGCCATCGCTGGAGCTTCATCGCTCCGGCGTTTCATTTGACGTGTCCCGTGGATGAAGATCGCAGCTGCGCGCTTCATTCTGTCAGTCTCTGGAAAACAGGGGCAGAGGAGGGCGCGTTTCCTGTCTGCGCCGTAAGGCGCATCAACTTTTTAAAGGAAATGCGATGAGCAAGCGCGAATCCGCTAAGTACAAAATTGATCGCCGCCTTGGCGAAAACATTTGGGGTCGTCCGAAGTCCCCTGTAAACCGTCGTGAATATGGCCCAGGCCAGCACGGTCAGCGCCGTAAGGGCAAGCTTTCCGACTACGGTGTACAGCTCCGTGCAAAGCAGAAGCTCAAGGGCTTCTACGGCGATATTTCGGAAAAGCAGTTCCGCAAGACCTATGACGAAGCAGCTCGCCGCAAGGGCGATACTGGTGAAAACCTCATCGGCCTGCTCGAATCGCGTCTGGATGCTGTCGTGTACCGCGCAAAGTTCGTTCCAACGATTTTTGCTGCACGTCAGTTCATCAACCACGGTCACGTTAACGTAAACGGCCGCCGCGTCAACATTCAGTCCTACCGCCTCAAGGCTGGCGACGTTGTTGAAGTTCGCGAAAAGTCGAAGCAGCTCGTCATCGTTCTCGAAGCTGTTGCGCTCGCTGAACGCGATGTTCCTGACTACGTTGAAGTTGATCACAACAAGATGGTTGCGACCTACTCCCGCGTTCCAACCCTGGCTGACGTTCCATACGCAGTTCAGATGGAACCAAACCTCGTCGTCGAATTCTATTCGCGTTAATTCTGAGCCTCTGGCTCAGAGCATTTCCAGCAAAAGTGCGAAGCGGTTTTGCGTGAGGGAATGCGTGAAAGCAAAAATAAATGGCCGCCCTCGGTTTTCCCGAGGGCGGCTTTTCTGTATGTAGACGTTAATCTGTTTCTCTCATGTACAGGAAGCATAATGAACGCTTTCGATCCCAATAGTGCGGAGGATTCCGGCACTGATGGCTGTCATCCGCTTTTCCGCGATGTCCCTGCCTCCGTTGAATTCAACAAGCTGCGCAAGCGTTTGCTGCGGCTGACACGTCAGGCCATTGAAGATTTTGCAATGGTTAAACCCGGCGAGCGCTGGATGGTTTGTCTGTCTGGTGGCAAGGATTCCTACGGTCTCTTGGCACTGCTGCTTGATCTCAAATGGCGTGGTCTGTTGCCAGTGGAGCTGCTGGCAGTCAACCTCGATCAGGGGCAGCCCAATTTCCCAAAGCATATTCTGCCGGACTTCCTGAACCGGTACGGCATCGAACATCGCATTGAATATCAGGACACCTATTCGATCGTCACGCAAAAGCTGCCCGAAAACAGCACCTATTGCTCGCTTTGCTCGCGTTTGCGCCGCGGCAATCTTTATCGCATTGCGCGTGAAGAAGGTTGTTCGGCGATTGTGCTCGGCCATCACCGCGAAGACATCCTCGAAACCTTCTTTATGAATCTGTTTCATGGCGGGCGACTTGCCGCCATGCCGCCAAAGCTTCTTAATGATGAAGGCGACTTGATGCTGTTCCGTCCGCTTGCTTATGCGGCGGAAGAAGATATGGAAAAATTTGCGACAGCCATGCAGTTCCCGATCATTCCGTGCGATCTTTGTGGCAGTCAGGAAGGGCTTCAGCGCAATGCAATGAAGGCAATGTTGATCGATATTGAAAAGCGGATGCCGGGCCGCAAGGACACGATGATCCGCGCCATGACCAACGTTCGGCCAAGCCATCTGCTGGATCGCAAATTGTTTGACTTCGCAAGTCTCATGACCAGTTCTGACGTGGAGAATACCAGTGCAGTTTAACGAAAAGCAGGTTGATTGGTTGGCAGACCTTCTGGCCGAAGCCGCAAATGCTGAGATTATGCCACGCTTCCGCCAACTGGGGCAGGGTGATATTCGCCAGAAAACGTCTGCTGCCGATCTCGTTACCGAAGCTGACGTGAATGCAGAACGCTTTATCACTGCACGTCTCAAGGAGCGCTTTCCCAATGCGCTGATTGTTGGCGAAGAAGCCTGTTCTGATGATGAAACATTGCTCAATGGTCTTGGTGATGCAGAGCTCGCATTCACTATTGATCCGGTGGACGGTACGTTTAATTTCGCTTCAGGTGTTCCGCTGTTTGGCGTGATGCTGGCCGTTGTTGTCAAAGGCGAGACGGTTGCCGGTATTATCTATGATCCTGTGGGTAAAGACTGGATTCTCGCTTCAAAGGGCAGCGGTAGCCATATCCGCTATGCCAATGGCTTAATGAGCCCTGTGAAGGTCGCAGCATCAGCGGATATTTCGCAGATGACGGGATCGGTTTCCTGGCAATATACGGCTGAACCAGTTCGGTCGCGCCTTGCGCGCAATCATACGAAATTTTTGTCGCAGATTGGCTATCGTTGCGCGGCCCACGAATATCGTATCATCGCCACGGGTGGCGCGCATTTCGCTTGCTACAACAAGTTGATGCCGTGGGATCATTTGCCCGGCGCACTCATCCATCAGGAAGCAGGCGGTTATCTTGCGCGCTGGGATGAGAGCGATTACCTGCCATCGCATACAGGCGGCGGCCTTCTGGTGGCGCCAGACAAGGAAAGCTGGAAAGCAATTCAGTCGGCCCTTTTTGCAGAATGAAAAAAGCCCGCCAAATGGCGGGCTTTTCCAACGGTTCGTCAGAGTGGCTTGTTATGCTGCCTGAACATCTTGCCGCGTTCGGCAATCAACACACAGATGAATGCGATAAAACCCAGCACACAATAGCCTGCCGCAACGGGTGTTGTCGTTCCGTCAAATGCCTGACCGATGATCGCTCCAAGCGCTGCACCAATCACGGTCTGTGTAAAGCCGAGAACAGAAGACGCTGTACCAGCGACTTCGCCGAGTGGCTCCATTGCCAGCGCGTTGAAATTCGACGTTACCAAACTGAACGAGAACATGATTGTCATATAGATCATCATAAGCATCCAGAATGGTACCGGTCCGCTCAGGCTAAGGGAAAGCACGACCCAAAGCAGGCTGAAGCCAACAAAAACCAGCAGCATCGTCTGCGAAATGCGGCGCATCCCATAACGTCCGACCAGACGTGAATTAAGAAAGGATGCAAGAGCGAGCGTCATGGCCACCGCTGCAAAGGCCAGCGGAAACATTGTGCCGAGATTGTAAATATCGACAAAGATCTGCTGCGCCGAGTTGATATAGCCAAACAGCGCACCAAGGATGAATGACGTTCCCAACATGTAAAAAAGCGCTATGCGGTTAGACAAAACAATGCCGAAGCCACCGATGATGCTTTTCAGCGTCAATGGGCGACGGTGGTTGACGGGCAAAGTTTCCGGCAGGCGGATATAGGCCCAGATGGCAACGATCGCAGCCATCACCGCCATGGATAGGAATATCAGATGCCATTCACCAAACAGCATGATCAGCTGGCCGGTTGCAGGCGCAATCACCGGCAGGATCATGAACACCATCATCACGAGTGACATGACCTCAGCCATCTGACGGCCTGCAAAACGATCACGCACAACCGAAACGGCAATGACACGCGTTGCTGCCGCGCCGAAGCCTTGCAAAACACGCAGCACGATCAGCGTCGTGAAATCGGTGGCAAAAGCCGCGCCGAGTGCTGCCAGAATGTAAATCAGCAGGCCGCCAAAAAGTGGAAGTCTTCTGCCATAGCGATCGCTGAGCGGACCGTAAAACAGCTGTGATACGCCAAAGCCCAGCAGATAAGCGGTGATGACATATTGAGCATGATTTTCCGATAGAATACCGAGACTCGTGCCGATTTGGGGTAGACCGGGCAACATGATGTCCACTGCCAGCGCATTGATCGCCATGATTGCAGCAATAAGCGCAATAAATTCACCACGTGCACCCGCGGGCGTCTGTTGGTCCAATGAGCTTTTCTGAATATCGGTTGGCATTAGGGTAGTCCTCGATAAGCGGCACACCGGTCAGAGGATCGCCGGTGGAGCAGTCGGAATTTATAAAACAGATGCCTGTCATGACGATGCGTCAGGCAAGAGAAAAGGCGCCGTTTCATGGCGCCTTTTAGAAAAGGTGAGCTTTAAAAGCCGTATGAGGGGATAATTAATCCTTAAGCGGCTTTGGTTGCAATACCCTTATCGGCAAAAAGTGTCTGCAATTCGTTGGACTGGAACATTTCGCGGATGATGTCGCAACCGCCAATAAACTCGCCCTTTACATAGAGCTGAGGAATGGTTGGCCAGCTGGAATAGTCCTTGATGCCCTGACGGATTTCGTCGGATGCAAGAACGTTTACACCCTTATAATCGACGCCAAGATAGTCGAGGATCTGCACGACCTGACCGGAAAAACCACATTGCGGGAAACCTGGTGTGCCCTTCATGAACAGCACAACATCGTTGGTCTTCACTTCGTTGTCGATGAAATCGTTGATTCCGGTCATTTTAGTTCCTTTCAGGATGCCGGTTCAAGTCCCGGCCCGCGTAGGGAGAGGCTCTGCCCCAATATAGTAAGTTGAGCTTTGGTAATCACCCTCTAAAGGTGAAAGCAAGTCAAATTAGCGCGAAAACAGGCTGTTCTGGGGGCAACATCTTGCCGCAGTAACATAGCGCCGCCACATATTGCTTTCTGAAAGCGCATCAAGGGCGGCGCTGATATGTTATTCTGGTATGCTGGTCTGGAGCGCGAGCGCATGAAGAACGCCGCCCATATTGCCTTTAAGTGCGTCATAGACCATCTGGTGCTGCTGCACGCGTGACTTGCCACGGAAACTTTCCGCAACAACTTCAGCAGCGTAGTGGTCTCCATCTCCGGCAAGGTCGCGGATCGTCACCTTTGCGCCAGGAATACCTTCGCGTATCAGTTTTTCGATCTCATGTGCGTCCATAGCCATGCAAAATCTCCTGCCTTTCAGGGCTTCTTCTTGTTCGTTTCGAATCGTAACGCATCATCGTGATACGTCAATCTTCAACTGTCTAACGTTTAAATGAGCGACAAGCAAACGCCCGGCACAGAGTTCCCGGCCGGGCGTCAATTGGTAACAGTGCCGACCAATAACGCTTAGTTATCGACCGCAGCTTCGCCGCTCATAAAGCTTGGGAACCAGCCTTCAAAGGCAGCCGTGAGGTCTGCGACCGAAACATCGATGATCGTGCCGAATTTCAGACGATCACCGCCAACTGTTCCAAGTATGCGGAATGCCAGGCCCGCACCTTCAGCATTGAGCGCAATCAGCTTTGCCATTTCAGGCGTAGCTGAGACGACATAACGTGCCTGATCTTCACCAAAGAGCGTTGCATGTGGCAGGCCGTCACCGGCATCAAGTACAGCGCCCTTGCCAGATTTGATTGCCATTTCAGCTACACCAACAGCAAGGCCGCCGTCGGATAGATCGTGACAGGCTGTCACCTGACCATTGCGGATCGCCGAGCGAACAAATTCGCCGGTACGCTTTTCAAGCCCAAGATCAACGGCTGGTGCCGGACCATCCGCGCGGTCAAACAGATCACGAAGATAGATCGACTGACCGAGATGCGAGCCGTCGCTACCCAGCAGAACCAGCGTGTCGCCATCCTGCATGCCGCCTATCTTGGCCATCTGAGACCAGTCAGGAATAAGGCCGACACCCGCTATGGTTGGAGTCGGCAGGATCGCCTCGCCATTGGTTTCGTTGTAGAGCGAGACGTTGCCCGAAACGATTGGGAAATCGAGCGCGCGGCAAGCCTCGCCGATACCTTCGATTGCCTTGACCAGCTGGCCCATGATTTCCGGCTTTTCAGGATTGCCGAAGTTCAGGTTGTCGGTCGAAGCGAGCGGCTCAGCACCGGTTGCGGTAATGTTGCGCCAGCATTCAGCAACCGCCTGCTTGCCACCTTCAAACGGATCAGCTTCGCAATAGCGTGGCGTTACGTCAGACGAGAAAGCGAGTGCCTTGGTGGGATGGCCTTCAACGCGGATCACACCGGCGTCACCACCCGGAAGCTGCAATGAATTGCCCTGAATGAGCGTGTCATACTGCTCATAAACCCAGCGGCGCGACGAACCATCCGGCGAACCGACGAGCTTGAGCAGCGCATCGGAATAGTCTTCAACCTGCGGCACATTGGCTGCTGGTAGCGGAGCGTGCTTGCCCGGTTCCATCCACGGACGATCATATTCAGGAGCTTCGTCACCGAGTTCCTTGATCGGCAGATTGGCAACTTCTTCGCCCTGATGAATGACGCGGAAGCGCAGATCATCGGTTGTCTTTCCAACGATCGCGAAATCAAGACCCCACTTACGGAAGATCGCTTGTGCTTCTTCTTCCATTTCAGGCTTGAGAACCATGAGCATACGCTCCTGGCTTTCCGACAGCATCATTTCATAAGCTGTCATATTCACTTCGCGAACCGGAACATGATCGAGAATGAGCTCGATTCCAAGATCGCCTTTGGCACCCATTTCAACGGCAGAACAGGTGAGGCCAGCCGCACCCATGTCCTGAATCGCAATAACAGCACCCGAAGCCATCAGCTCAAGACAGGCTTCGAGCAGGCACTTCTCGGTGAATGGGTCACCAACCTGAACGGTCGGGCGTTTTTCTTCAATTGATTCGTCAAACTCGGCCGATGCCATGGTGGCACCGCCCACGCCATCACGGCCCGTCTTGGCACCGAGATAGACAACCGGCAGGCCAACGCCCTTGGCTTCTGACAGGAAGATGCCGTCATGCTTGGCAAGACCGGCAGCAAAAGCATTGACGAGGATATTGCCGTTATAGCGCTTGTCGAAATTGACTTCGCCGCCGACGGTCGGAACGCCGAAGGCATTGCCATAACCGCCAACGCCGGAAACAACACCGGAAACGAGGTGGCGGGTCTTCGGATGATCAGGCTCGCCGAACCGCAGCGCATTCATGGCTGCAATCGGACGTGCGCCCATGGTGAAAACATCGCGCAGAATGCCGCCAACGCCTGTCGCAGCCCCTTGATAAGGCTCAATGTAAGATGGGTGGTTGTGGCTTTCCATCTTGAAGACGACACAGTCGCCATCGCCAATATCCACAACGCCGGCATTCTCGCCGGGGCCCTGAAGTACGCGGGGACCAGTCGTTGGCAGCGTCCGCAGCCACTTCTTCGACGACTTGTAGGAACAATGCTCATTCCACATTGCAGAAAAGATTCCGAGCTCCGTGAAGCTTGGTTCGCGTCCGATCAGATCAAGAATACGCTGGTATTCGTTCGGCTTGAGGCCGTGGGCAGAGATAAGTTCCGGCGTGATATCGCGCTTATTGGAAATAGTCATGGAGATGAGGGACCCCGTCGCAGGCTGCGGTACCCGGAAACTTCTGCCGAAGGGCGGACACCTAAGGTTTCAAGGGGCCTCTTTAACCTAACTCTGTTGGAAGCGCGACAGGAAAATGCCGATTTCCCGGTTCAAATGCTGCCTTCATAGCCTGCTTGTTCGTTTTCCAGCAGCTGACGTAGGGCTGTGAAGCCATTTTCGACATCACTGCGGTCGGCCGGCGAGGAAAAAGCGATGCGAACCCGATGATATGTCCGATCGATACGCCCGGCTTTGAACTCGTCTTCATCATCGATCAGCAATCCGTTTTCATAGGCCGCGGCTTTAAACGTGCTGGCAAGCCAGGGCTCGGGCAGTTTCAACCAGAGGATAGGCACATGCGGTGAAGAAACGAAGTCGTAACCGGCAAAGATTTCGCGGGCCAGCCGCTCGCGCCATTCGATTTCCGCAGAGCACTTGTCCAGCAGGGCATTCGCCTGACCGGAAAGCACGGTTTGAGCAGCCGTTTCAGCGAGCAGAAAGGACACGCCGCCAGTCATCAGCTTATGGGTCACCCTCAAACGCTGCGCACAATGCGGAGGGCAGGCCACCCAGCCACAACGCAAACCAGCCGTTACCGCTTTTGAAAGACTGCCTAAGAGAAAGGTGCGCTCTGGCGCAATGTCTGCAATTTTCGGGATATTTGATCGAGTCATGACCCCGTAAGTGTCGTCTTCGATCAGCCAGACATTGTGCCGCGCTGCGATATTGGCAATTGCAACCCGGCGCTCATAGGGCATGGTTGCAAGTGTGGGGTTGTGGATGCTTGGCATCAGAAATGCCATTGTCGGATGCTGTTGATTGCAGACCCGCTCAAATTCTTCCGGTATCATTCCGTATTCATCGCTTGCGGCAATCGCAATGCGTCGCCCGGTAATTCGGACGGAACGGCTCACCTGTGTATAAGTGAGATCTTCAAAAACGATCCTGTCACCGGGTGCGGTAAAGGCCGTAATTGCCGCAACTGCACCCGCATGCGCGCCGTTGGTGACCACAATGTTGCTCGCATCGGCGGGCGCATTTTCCTGATTGAGCCATTGGCGACCGGCCTCAAGCCAGTGTTGCGGAAAATACCGCGTGTAATTAACGATTTCATGCGGGAAATTGCGGATAACAGACGTGATAAGTGGCTCAAGCGCCGCGTTCTGTCCAATATCCGGTGCCGCTGTCGTGTCAAAGCGCCCTTTGTCGAGCGGGGCATCCTGAATTCGCGTGCCCGCTATGCCATCGCTGGAATAGGCGAGGGGCGCATCCTTTCGATCAGTCTTGCCAAGCACATAGGTTCCGCGGCCAACTTCGCCGGTTACAAGCCCACGTTCGTGCGCAAGCGCATAAGCGCGCCCAATTGTACCGATTGTCACCTTTAGATCGAAGGCCAAGTTGCGCTGGGGTGGCAGTTTCTGCCCCGCTGGCAAAGAGTTGTTGGCAATTGCCTCTTCAATCGCATCAGCGAGTTGCAAATAAAGCGGACCGGACTTGCCGGTGAGATCGGGGAGCCAATTTGTCATGGTCACAATATAAGCATTGTGTCGGTTCTTGAGTCAATTGTATTTGAGCAGTCAAGCGTCAAACGAACGTGAAATAGCGGTTTTGCCCATATAAAAGGCTCTTTGCTATGACATATACGTCAATTAAGCATGATGAAATAGATACAATTGATACAATCATCGCGCGGGAAAGTGAATTTTGTTATGCTTCCCGCTCTGTCTGGCAGCGCTTTGTCGAATGGTGGAAATTGCGTGCCATGCTGCGCCGCAGCCGCATTCAATTGATGAACCTCACGGACGATCAGTTGCGCGATATTGGTATTACGCGGGTGGACGCTGACATGGAAGCGCGCAAGGTACGCTTCCATATCCGCTAATTATTTATCCGGTCAGCAGCCCTTTTCGCCTGATGCCCAGCGATTGATATCCGTAGCGATCCGGCTGCCATGGCTCTGCTGCATCATAGGACCAAAGGCCTCGATCCGGGCTGGATTGCCCTGGGCCTGAACAACGAGCAAGGGACGCCCTGCAAGATTGCGCGACGGAACCACCAGAATACGCGGACGGCCAGTAAATGAATTCAACTCTGGCGCTAATGCATAACCGCGGAAGCCTTTGTCCTTTGATTTAAACCAGCAACTGTTGGCACCTAGCGCAATGCGCTCCATGGTTGGCAGCGCTGCCTTATTCGAATCAAGGGCAACAGGGCCGGGGGCAGGCGTTGGCGAGCAGGCTGAAAAAAGCGCAAGAGCAGGCAGAGCGACAAGCGCAATGGTCTTATTCTTCAAGGAAGACTCCATCAAAACGCGTTCGGCAGAGCGCAGAAATTGGCCAGCCGATAAGCGTGTAGAAACAAGGTGTTAACGCGAACCCTAAAAGCTCACATTGTGTCAGGTGAGATCATTCAAGCAAGTTGCGGCATGAAAGCCTTCAATCCGTCACTCATTTCATTCCATATGAGTTCGAATGCAGGGTCGCGCGTTGCTTTCACGGCATATGTGTCGAATTTTGGGTAAGCCGCCAGCAAATCGTCTTTTCCAGAAAGCTTCTTGAGTGGCTCCATGAGAAAACGCACGGGCAGCAGCCATGCATCGGCAAGTGTCGGCGCATCATTGAGTGCGAAATCATGATCGGTCAGGCGCGATTCAACAACACTCAGGCCCTTATGCAGCTTCGTGAAAAGCCGCTCGATCGTTGCCGCGTCTCGTTCTGGTTTGCTTTGAAGAATAAAGAGCTTCATTGCCGGTTCGAGTATATCGATTTCAGCAATACGTGCCAGAAGCCGGATCAGAGCGCGCTCGCGCGGGCTTCCGGGCAGGACAGGCGTGTCTGGATAATGATCTTCAAGATATTCAGCAATGACGATTGCTTCAAACAGCGTTTCGCCCGAGCCGGTAATCAGCACAGGAACACGCTTGAGCGGTGTCACATCGCCAAAATCAGCAGGAAATGGGTAAGACAGATTGAGCGGTTTGAATGGCAGCTCTTTGAGATAAAGAACGCCGCGCACAAAAGCGGAATAAGGGGAGAGAGGGCGTGAATATAATTGCATCGGTATCGTTCCCCGATTCGGTTGCCGCAGGAAGTATCCACCGCATAAGCTGGCATGAATTTTCAAAGAGTGCCAGAGGATTGAGTATCGGTTTAACCGGGAAATAAAAAACGGCCTCCGGGTTTAACCGAAGGCCGTTTCGCGATGAGTGTAATTATTTTCAGGCTCAGGCAGCAATACCAAGAGCGCCTGCAAAAAGCGCACGGCCATCGCTGCCGCCATGGGCCGCTTCAATCAGGTTCTCGGGATGTGGCATCATGCCAAGAACATTACCGCGTGCATTGACGATACCAGCAATATCATTGACCGAACCATTCGGGTTGGTGTCTTCAGCATAACGGAACACAACCTGACCTTCACCTTCGAGGCGCTTCAGCGTTTCAGCATCGGCGAAATAGTTGCCGTCATGATGCGCAACCGGGCAGCGGATGATCTGGCCCGGCTGATAGCCGCGCGTGAATGCGGTGTTTGCATTGCTGACTTCGAGCTTCACTTCGCGGCAGACGAACTTCAGTGATGTGTTGCGCATCAGCGCACCCGGCAGCATTCCGGCTTCAACCAGAATCTGGAAGCCATTGCAGACGCCGATAACCATGACACCCTTGTCGGCTTTCTCACGAATAGCCTGCATCACAGGCATACGTGCTGCAATTGCACCGCAACGCAGGTAATCGCCATAGGAGAAACCACCCGGAATGAGGATCAGATCAACATCGTCAGGGATGGAAGTATCTGTCTGCCATACGGTGATTGGTGCCTGACCGGAAATCTTAGTGATGGCCGCAATCATGTCGCGGTCACGGTTGAGGCCCGGAAGAAGAACGACTGCTGCTTTCATGGCGTTTTACGTCTCTTTGATTTGAGTGCCCTTCAAAATCGTTGCTTAAGCGAGTTGAAGGCGCGCAAAAAACTTGGTTTCAGCCGCAGTGCGTCAGGCGATGACGATTGCGTAATCTTCAATGACCGTGTTGGCGAGCAGCTTCTCACACATGGCCTTGATTTCGGCTTCAGCTTTCGCCTTGTCTGTGCCTTCGAGTTCAAGATCGAAGACCTTGCCCTGACGGACGGAGTTGATTCCTTCGAAGCCCAGACTGCCGAGCGCGCCGACAATAGCTTTGCCCTGCGGGTCGAGAACGCCGTTTTTCAGTGTAACGGTGACGCGTGCCTTGATCACTTGGTAGTTCCTGCTGATCTGTAATAAAGACAATGAAAACAGCCCGGAACGCGAGTTGCCGGGCTGTGCGGATTTTTACTTCACAAGCGTAGGGCCGGAAGGACGGGGCGATTCGTTCTCGTTCATGATGCCGAGACGACGCGCCACTTCCTGATAAGCCTCAACCAGTCCGCCCATATCGCGGCGGAAGCGGTCCTTATCAAGCTTGTCATTGGTGTTGATGTCCCAAAGACGTGCTGAGTCTGGTGAAATTTCGTCAGCAACGACGATGCGCATCATATCGCCTTCAAACAGACGTCCGCATTCCATCTTGAAGTCAACAAGCTGAATGCCGATGCCGAGGAACAGGCCGGTCAGGAAATCGTTGACGCGAATGGCAAGAGCCATAATGTCGTCGATTTCCGCAGGGCTTGCCCAGCCGAAAGCGGTGATGTGCTCTTCGGTGACCATAGGGTCATCAAGCGCATCTGCCTTGTAATAAAACTCGATGATCGAGCGCGGCAGAACCGTGCCTTCTTCCAGACCAAGGCGCTTGGATAACGAACCAGCCGCAACGTTGCGCACAACGACTTCAAGCGGGATGATTTCCACTTCCTTGATCAGCTGCTCACGCATGTTGAGACGGCGGATAAAGTGGGTTGGAATACCAATGCGATTAAGCTGGGTAAAGATGTGCTCGGAGATGCGGTTGTTTAACACGCCTTTTCCGTCAACAACTTCATGCTTCTTCGCGTTGAACGCGGTTGCGTCATCTTTGAAGAACTGGACAAGAGTACCGGGTTCAGGGCCTTCATAAAGAATCTTGGCCTTGCCCTCGTAAATACGGCGGCGACGGTTCATGGCTTTTCTCGGATTTCCAAAAATGTGATGATCGGCTTGTGCCGCTATTCTCGCGGGCTACGTATAGCAATTGTGGGCTTTTAACAATCCTGCTTTACACCCGTTCCCCCGTTTTAAGCGTTTAACGGCCATATTAATCAAGAAAGTGATGTTTGGCACTTGTATAATCTTGCTCTCCTTGCCAGCTTTAGGCAAGAGAACGGATAACGATCTTATATAAGTTAACAGCTTGGGAGTTGTATGAATGGCCACTGGCATGGATGAACGCCGCAACGCTTTCGAAAGCAAGTTTGCACATGATGCCGAGCTTCGCTTCAAGGCAGAAGCGCGCCGTAACAAGATTCTTGGTCTTTGGGCCGCAGAACTGTTGGGCAAGCACGACGCAGATGCAGAAGCCTATGCTCGTGACGTTGTCGCAGCCGACTTTGAAGAAGCAGGTGATGAAGACGTATTCCGTAAGCTGCGTGCTGATTTTGATGCGGCTGGGGTGAAGGTGGAAGACGAAACCATTCGTGAAAAAATGTTCGCTTTCCTTGAGGAAGCGGTTCAGCAAGTGCAGAAAGACTAATCAGTATGTCGGGGCGGAAATGTAGATAGCATTTCCGCCCTGAATATTTGTAATGGGGAATAAGCATGTCTTTGTCTTCGCGTCTTCGTGCCGGAGAAACAGTTCTTTCTGCATGGTCATCCTTGCCGGAAGCACTCACTGTAGAAGTTCTGGCGCATAGCGCCTTTGAAGCGGTCACGCTTGATATGCAGCATGGTGGCCATGATGAGCAGAGCGTTCTGCGCAGTCTTGGCTTGATTCTGAATGCGGGCAAGCCGCCGGTTGTTCGTGTTCCTGTTGGACGCTTCGATATGGCAAGCCGTGCGCTCGATTTTGGCGCGCAAGCCGTTATCGCGCCAATGATTAACTCGGTTGAAGATGCGCGCAAATTTGCCGCTTCAATGAAGTATCCGCCAATAGGCGAGCGTTCTTGGGGCGTGTTCCGCGCCAATGCCGATTACGGCGCACCGGGCTCGAATGACTATCTTGTCTCGGCCAATCAGGACACACTTGCTTTCGCGATGATTGAAACACGCGATGCTTATGATGCACTGGATGCCATTCTTGATGTGCGTGGCATTGATGGTGTTTTTGTTGGCCCTGCGGATTTCTCGATTGCCTGGAGCAATGGCCGCGAAGCCAATCCGAATTCCGAAGCCATCATTGAACCAATCAGCACAATTGCCCGCAAGGCGGCTGCCGCTGGAAAATTCGCCGGCATCTATTCGCCTTCGGCAGAATTCGCGCGGCGTTATATCCCGCTTGGCTTCCAGTTTCTGACACTTGGAAATGACGGTGGCTATCTGCGCCTTGGCGCAAAAACACTGATAGATGCTGTTCGTTCATAAAGAAAAGCGGCAGATTTTTCATCTGCCGTTTTCAAAAGTTAAATTGAATCTTTTTGTTTAGAAAAGCATACAACACATTGATTTAATGTGATTTTGGTGGTTGCAGATTGGTCATGAATTCTGCAAAAACCATCGTGCCTTCGGGCCATGGTCCGTGACCTGAGTCCGCGTTGATGTGGCCGGAATCACCGGCATCAATCAACATTGCACCCCAATCCTTCACCACGTCTTCTGCGGCTTCAAAGCTGGAGAAGGGGTCGTTGCGGCTGACAACGGCAATCGTTGGAAACGGCAAACGCACACGTGGGTAAGGGCCGAATGTCATGAGGTGCTTCGGTCGGATTTTTTCATTCGCCACATCGGGAGGCGCAACAAAAAATGCACCAGCAACCTTGTGCTGAATTTGCGGAATGGCATGAACAGCTGTGGCAACGCCAAGTGAATGAGCAACGAGCACAACTGGCTTCGTTGTTTCATTGGCGGCTTTGACCACCTGTGCAACCCAATCGTCTTTGACTGGCTTCGACCATTCCGCCTGTTCAACCCGCCTTGCCGTGGAGAGTTTTTTCTCCCAACGGGTTTGCCAGTGATCGGGGCCTGAGTTGGTGTAGCCGGGAATAATGAGAATATCTGCGTCTTTGACTTTCATGACCCCTATTTAGAGCTGTTTCAATGCATCTTCAAGCTGGGCTATAGCGCTGTTTTACGAGCGTAGGTGATGCAAATGATGAACAGCTTGTTCGCTGATCGCTATCTTGTGAAACGCTCGCTAAATTGTGATCTTTGGAGGGAAGATAATTACGGAGAGGGTTCCACGGCTATGACCATAAGCAGAAGAACGATACTTGGTTCTGCAGGCGCTGCTGTGATGAGCAATATCCTTTCCGCGCGTGCGGACATGCCGCCGAAGGAGAATAAAATGACAGATACACTGAATATGGCGACTGCTGAAAAGAGCGCTCCTTTGCCTTTCGCAATGACAACACCGGTGCGTGTCGCACGCGTGGGCCTTAAGGCACGTGATGCGGAGGCACTGGCCGAGTATTACCGCGATGTCGTGGGCTTACGTGAAATGACACGCCGTGGCGCTTCTATTGTACTGGGCGCAGGCGACCGTGAGTTGATGGAAATCGAGCAGTTCTCTGCTGCAAAGCCTGATGATCCACGCAGCGCTGGTCTCTACCACACGGCTTTCCTGCTGCCGACCCGTGGCGATCTCGCACGCTGGTCACGCCGCGCTATCGATAAGCAGCTGCCTGTCGCCGGTGCTTCGGATCATAATGTCAGCGAGGCCATTTACCTGACCGATCCCGAAGGCAACGGCATTGAGATCTATTCCGACCGTCCACACGATACCTGGCAGTGGAATGGTGATCGCGTGAAGATGGGCACCGAAGCGCTCGACGTCAAAAACCTTATCGACGTTGTTGATCGCGAAGGCGGTGAGTGGATCGGCGCGCCACAGAATACAGTGGTCGGTCACGTTCATCTGCGCGTCGGCAACGCGCAGGATGCGGAAGCCTTCTGGCATCAGCAGCTTGGCTTTGACACTGTTCAAACCTATGGCGACAAGGCCGTGTTCTTGTCCACTGGCGGCTATCACCACCACATTGGTGCCAATGCCTGGCAGAGTTCAGGTGCTAGCTTGCGCGATAAAGATCGCACTGGTTTGGCATGGGTTGAATTGGAAGATACGCGTGGCGGTAATAACCACGTCTTTGAAGACCCATGGGGCAATGTGATCAATACGATCAAAAAGAGCGCCTGATTTGAATGTCAAAAAGCCCCATGTTTACAGAAACATGGGGCTTTTTTCGGATTCGTTTTATGAAGGCTTATGCTTCACCGAAAACCCGTTTGAAAATCGTATCGACGTGTTTCGTGTGATAGCCAAGATCGAACTTTTCGCGGATCTGTTCTTCGGAAAGCGCTGCACGAACTTCCTGATCAGCAAGCAATTCTTCGAGGAAGTCTGCACCCTGTTCCCAGACCTTCATGGCATTGCGCTGCACGAGGCGGTAGGAATCTTCACGCGATACGCCAGCCTGCGTGAGTGCCAGCAGAACGCGCTGCGAATGCACAAGACCACGGAACTTGTTCATGTTTTTGAGCATGTTTTCCGGATAGATCACCAGCTTTTCGACAACGCCAGCCAGACGGTTGAGCGCAAAGTCGAGGGTGATCGTGGTATCCGGGCCAATCGCACGCTCAACGCTTGAATGCGAAATATCGCGTTCATGCCAGAGAGCAACGTTTTCCATGGCAGGCACAACCGACATACGAACCAGACGGGCAAGGCCGGTCAGGTTTTCTGTCAGAACAGGGTTGCGCTTGTGCGGCATTGCGGAAGAGCCTTTCTGGCCGGGCGAGAAGAATTCTTCTGCTTCCAGAACTTCCGTGCGCTGCATGTGGCGGATTTCGATGGCGACGTTCTCAATCGACGAGGCAATAACGCCGAGTGTTGCAAAGAACATGGCGTGACGGTCGCGCGGGATAACCTGCGTTGAAACTGGCTCTGCTTCAAGACCAAGCTTTTCACAGACATATTCTTCAACGCGCGGGTCGATATTGGCGAAGGTGCCAACAGCGCCCGATACAGCACCGGTCGCGATTTCCGCGCGTGCTGCAACGAGGCGTGCACGGTTGCGCACCATTTCGGCGTAGAACCGGGCGAAAGTCAGTCCCATTGTGGTCGGTTCGGCATGAATGCCATGGCTGCGGCCAATACGAACGGTATCCTTATGCTCGAATGCGCGCTTTTTAAGCGCTGCCAGCACACGGTCCATGTCTGCGAGAAGCAGGTCAGCGGCACGAACGAGCTGCACATTAAGCGTTGTGTCGAGCACGTCCGACGAGGTCATGCCCTGATGCACGAAACGGCTGTCTGGACCGATGAATTCAGCGAGATGCGTGAGGAACGCGATGACGTCGTGCTTGGTGACGGCTTCGATCTCGTCGATGCGCGCAACGTCGAACTTGGCGGCATCACCCTTTTCCCAGATGGTCTTTGCAGCTTCCTTCGGGATGACGCCCAGTTCAGCAAGCGCTTCGCAGGCATAGGCTTCGATCTCGAACCAGATGCGAAACTTTGTTTCGGGAGACCAGATGGCGACCATTTCTGGTCGGGAATAGCGCGGGATCATGGGCATATCCTGTTTTGGCGGCCCGTCTGCTGGGCTGCAGGTATTTAGAGGGAATACGCGGTGTTTAGCAGAGCGTAAGGCTCTGCTCAACGCATTCCACCGGAAAAGTGGCTTGTTTAGCGTGCTGCTTCTGCGGCTGCGCGAATGGATTTGATGTTGGCGGCATAGCTCTCGACTGAGTTGCCTTTATAAACAGCAGAACCGGCGACAAGAATATTGGCGCCGGCCGCAACGACCAAACCGGCAGTGTCTGGCGTAATTCCGCCGTCAACTTCAATATCAATCGGGCGGTCGCCAATCATCTCGCGCACGCGTTTGATCTTATCGAGCATCGGCGCAATGAATTTCTGGCCGCCAAAGCCCGGATTAACAGTCATGACAAGTACGAGATCAACATCATCAATGACGTTGGTCAATGCTTCGACAGGGGTAGCGGGATTGAGCGCCAGACCGGATTTCTTGCCCAAAGCGCGGATGTTCTGGAGTGAGCGGTGCGTATGCGCGCCAGCTTCGGCATGAACCGTGATCAGGTCACAGCCTGCATCGGCAAAAGCTTCAAGATAGGGATCGCAAGGCGCGATCATTAGATGCGTGTCGAAGAAAGCCGGCGTGCGCGGGCGAATTGCTTTCACCACCTGTGGGCCAAACGTAATATTCGGTACAAAATGCCCATCCATGACGTCGATATGAATCCAGTCGGCACCGGCTTCAAGCACGGCATCGACTTCTTCTCCCAGACGCGCAAAGTCGGCGGATAAAATGGATGGGGCGATAGCGATAGGACGCATGGTTGTCTCCCTTGGCAAACACTTGCCTTATTCAAACAAAAAAGCGTCCGACCTTTGCTGGCCGAACGCAGATATTGATTTCTAGCCCCAGCGCTTGTGGAACCACATCCACTGGCCAGGATATTCGCGCACCCAGCCTTCAACCGTATCGTTGAGGAGCTGCGCGGTCGCGGCGATATCGATCTCACCCTTTTCATCGCGCGGCAGTTCCATGCGCTCTTTTAGCTCAAGCCGGTATCGCCCGCCGGGCAGGCGAATGCAGCGCGCCGGGTAAACGTCGCAATCATACTGGCGCGCGAGCTTTGCGAGCAACGGATTGGTCTTAACCGGACGGTTGAAGAAGGTCGAAGGTACTCCACGCTGGAACTTCTGATCCACCAGCATACCGACATTGCCATCAGCATCCAGAACGCGCGCCAGCGACCATGCGGCGCCAGCCTTTGATGGCACCAGATGCCCCATATTGGTCTTACGTGCTTTGAGAACGGTCTTGGCAATATAGGGATTGTTCGGCGGGCGGAAGAGGGCGGTTACATCCAGACCGAACGTACCGGCGCAGATCGGCAGAAGCTCGAAATTGCCGGTATGTGCGGTGAAGAAGATGTGCGGCTTTGTCTCGTCACGCAGACGTTCGAAAATCGGAATGCCGTCAACTTCAATTAGGCCGGGTTCTGTAGCGTTCGGATCAAAATCGAAGATCGCATCGAGAAAGATATATTCTGCGAAAAGACGCGCCATCGAATCCCACATTTCGACGGCGATCTTTTCGATTTCAGCATCGCTCTTCTCAGGATAAGCATGACGCAGATTGTTGGTCGCGACCTTATGCCGTGGCGTGAGTGGGCCTACTTTGCGCGCAAACCATGCAGAAAAGCGGATTGCGCTTTTCGCAGGCAGGAGACGCAGCAGAGCCAGCGCGATAAAGACGGCCTGCGCCCAAAGCCAGTAGTTAAACTGCTTGAGCTTGCGTGACCACTTGAAGAGAAGAAGCTTAATCTTGAACATTCAGGCTTAGTCGATCTGCAACACGATCTTGCCAAACACGTCACGGCCTTCCATGCGCTTCAGAGCGGTGCCAATGTCATCAAAGCCGACAATGGTGTCGATGACCGGATGAACAACGCCCTGCGCCATTTTCTGCATCGCATCAGCCATGTTTTCCATGCGGCAGCCAAAGGAACCGAGGATTTTAAGCTGCTGCTGGAAAAGCTGCATCAGGTTCATGTTGGTTGAAACGCCAGAGGTCGAACCACAGGTCACGAGCCGTGCGCCGCGCTTCATGCAAAGCATTGAGCCTGCCCATGTGTCTGCACCGACATGTTCGAACACTACATCAACGCCCTTTTTCTTGGTGAGCTTGCGCACAACACCTTCAAAGCGATCCACGCGATAATTGATGACATGATCGGCACCGAGTGCCTTGGCCTTTTCGATCTTGTCGTCCGAGCCAACGGTGGTAATGACCGTGCAGCCCATCTTCTTGGCAAGCTGAATGGCAGCCGTACCGATACCGGAGCCACCAGCCTGAACCAGAACGGTTTCACCCGGCTGGAGCTTCGCATTATCAAACAGCATATGCTCGACCGTACCAAAGGTAACAGGAGCAACAGCCGCACCAATGGCATCAACGCCGGGAGGTGCGGGAACCAGCAAACGTGCTGGCAGATTAACCGCTTCACAGGCAAAGCCATCAAGATGGAAGCCATGAACGCCGCCGACATGCTCACAGAGATTGTCGCGACCTTCGCGGCAGGCCTTGCAAAGACCACAGGTGCGCGCACCATAGATCGAAACAAGCTGACCCGGCAGAACATTGGATACGCCGGGGCCGATTGCATCGACGACGCCGGAAGCTTCTGCACCGATCACCAGAGGCATCTTGCGCTTGGCAAATGCCATGCCGCGCCAGCCCCATACGTCAATATGGTTGAGTGCGACGGCCTTGATACGGACTGTCACTTCACCATTGCCGGGGGCAGGTGGCGGAGCAATATCGGTCATTTCAAGACGACGATCGTCGAGAAGCTGCAAGGCGCGCATGAATTTATCCTTTTCAAGACATAATCCCGGAAAGCAATCTGCTGACCGGGATTACCGAGAATATATAACTTTGGACCCGATTAATTCGGATTTGCTGTCAATACAAGGCTGGTATTCTGTCCGCCAAAGCCAAATGAGTTGGAAAGCACGGTAGAAACCTGTGCGTCGCGCTTCACATTTGGCACGACATCCAGCGGAATTGCCGGATCTGGGTTGTCGTAATTGATGGTTGGAGGCAAGGTGCCTGTCTGAATTGTCAGCAATGAGAATACCGCTTCAATCGCACCGGCAGCGGTCAGCGTGTGGCCGATCATCGACTTGTTCGATGAAACAGGGATCGAAGAGAGCCGGTCGCCAAACACAGTTGAAAGCGCAAGATATTCCATCTTGTCGTTCTCAGGTGTGGAAGTGCCATGTGCATTGACATAGGAAAGCTGATCTTCGGTAAGGCCTGCATCACTAAGTGCGGCACGCACTGTACCAATTGCAGGTGAAGCGTCGGGCTTTGAGCGGGTGCGGTGGAAATCATCAGCCTTTTCGCCACAACCGGCAAGAATGCCAAGCACTTTCGCGCCACGCGCAAGCGCGCTTTCAAGCGATTCCATGACCAGCGCACCAGAGCCTTCGGCCATGGCAAAACCATCACGGTCTTTGGAGAAAGGCTTGGATGCCTTTTCCGGCTTGTCGTTCTGTGTGGACAATGCCGAGAGCAGCGAAAAGCGAATGAGCGATTCAGCCGATACCGAACCATCTGTGCCAATCGAAAGAACACGGTCACTTTCGCCACGACGAATGGCCTCAACGCCGAGCTGAATTGCGGTTGCACCTGAAGCGCAGGCGGTCGAGAGTGTTACCGGCAGACCGCGTGTGCCAAAAGCTTCCGACAGGCGTTCTGCTATATAGCCGAACTGTGTTGTATTGAAGAGCTCATCCTGACGTGTACGACGGCAGGCTTCAAGCAGAAGCTGATAGCTTGCCGGGCCTTCATCCTTGATGCTGGCATCCAGTGCAAAGCGGCTCTTCCAGTCGAGCTCAACAGGAGGGGCTGCAAGGAAAAGCGGGCCGCCAAAATTGGTAACTGAAAGACCTGACTGGGCGAGGGCTTCTTCACCGGCAAGACGCGCCAGCGCCTCAGACAGCGCGGACGAGCCAATATTGCTTTCAGGAAGAAAATCCACCGTGCCGGAAAAGCGCGTTTTCAGGCTTTCTGTCGGAAAACGGCTGATTTCATGAATGCCCGAGCGTCCACCGGTAAGCGAGGCCCAGTTGTCTTCCTTGCCCTGTCCGAGCGAAGAAACAACGCCTGCACCCGTGATGGCAACAATGGGACGGCCGAGATGGTCTGTATATTTGGTCATCTTATGCTCTCACCAGCTTTGCGGCACCTTCAGCGCGTGTTGCACCGATGGTGGTGACAATGGCTTCACTGATTGTTCCATCAATGGCTTTTTCAGCCGCGCTTGATGGTGTGAAAGCCTCACCTTTCCAGACAGAAATCGCTCCAAGCGCCAGCGCCAGCGGAAACTGTGCTTCACGCAAATGACCGGTCAGGCCGGCAATCCCGCGATAGGCGGCATTGATGCCTTCAAGTGCTGCCTTTTCACCAGTTGTTGCAGCATGCGCGCCGGAAGCACCCGAAACCACATATTGAGGCTCTTTGCCGCCATTGGCCGCAATCACAAGATCGCGAATTGCGTTTGTAAGATCAGCAGTATCGCGGCGGATTTGCTCGCTTTCAATGCTTGCGATCTCGGCATAGGCACGTGCACCGCGCTTTTGCGCGTGTTCAGCGCTTTCGAGCACCAGAAACACGCCGCCAGAACCGGAAATCATGCCACCACCGGCTGAACCTTCACGCTCCCAGAGCGGTGCCCAACCATCATGCTTGAGCAAACCGCCAAGCTCGTGGCCGAGAATCATATCGAAATGTTCAGCATTATAAGAGCCGCCGACCAACGCATGCGTGCTCTGTCCTGAACGAATGCGGGCAGCCGCTGTTTCAATAGCCGAAATACCCGAACCTTCCTCGCCCATGAAGGTGCGCGAAGAACCGGTGACTTTGTGAACGATGGAGATATTGCCCGCCAGCAGGTTGGAAAGCTGGGCAAGAAACAGGGTAGGGCGCAACTCTGTCGAGAGCTTCTCGTTGAGCATCTCACCGCGATTATTGCTGATGCGTCCTTCTTCGAGAATTTGCATATCGACAGTAATGTCGCGTTCACCACCACCGGCTCCCACGATCATGTCCATGCTGGCGCAAAGGGCTTCGTTGTCCTTGATACCGGCATCTTCGAGCGCAAGGCCTGCCGCATAGGTGCCGAGCCGCTGCCATGTTTCCATCTGGCGCTGGTCGCCACGCTTGGGTATCTGCAACCCCCAATCGACTTCACCAAGCGGATGAACTGTATAGGGCGCAAAGGCTTGCTTTTCGAGGCGCGGTTGAGAACCTGACGTTGAAAAAGCGTTCCAATGCGCATCCAGCCCTTCGCCGAGCGAGGAGATGATGCCAATACCGGTAATGACGACTTTATTGCTTTGCATGGTTCGGCCTGCCCGTAAATGCTGCGCTTGATCCTGAAACGGAATTAGGGCGAACAGGGATGTTCACCCTTTTTAACGCATCCCGAAAAGTGTGAAACGGTTTTCGGATAAGATGCGCGTTAAAAATAAGTTAGAGCGCCAATCTGATTTTATCAGATCGAAGGCGCTCTAATACCGTCAGCTTGCGTGGCTGTTCAGCCCTTCTTGGCTGCAACCAGCTCGTCAATCTTGGCGCAGAGGTTTTTCAGAACGAAGTATTCTTCGGTCGGAGCCTTACCTTCGTTGACTTCCTGCGTCCACTGTTCAAGCGGAATCTTGATGCCGAATTCTTTGTCGATAGCGAATACGATGTCGAGGAAGTCGAGGCTGTCGATGCCAAGATCATCAATGGTATGGCTATCGGGCGTGATGGTGTCACGGTCGATTTCGCTTGTTTCGGCAATGATGTCGGCGACTTTGTCAAAAGTAGAGGACAAGTTTCGATTCCTTTATTCTTGGCGATGCCACAACAGGCATGCGTCTGAGTATCTGCGCGTATCTAGCGTTTTTCCGATGATAGGGAAAGTCATAATAGTTCCACGATCACCGGCATTTCGCTGGACTTTGATTGCGCATATAAGGTGCACAATGCGCCAAGCGCAACATAAAGCCCATTACAAAAAATTGAAATGTCCTTCGGAGGGGGCTTGTTCAGGGTTCATTCCTGATCCGCTTGATGAAGTACCAAAGGCCAATGGCGGTGCATGCAAGCATGATGATTGCGAGCGCATATTGCACCGGTCCATTGCCGGATGCGATTGCCGCAAGGCCTGATATTGCGCTGCCCAAAGTGCCGAGCGCTTCTGGATGTTTGAGTGCGGTACTGATGGCTGTATCGCTTTGGCGGGCTTTCGGTAGCGGGTCAGCATTCGGCTCGGCGGGTTCGGTGGCAGGGGGCGTTGCGGCCAATGCGAGCGCGCGTGAGCGCACCCGCTCCACCCGCGCCAGCCAGCCATTGCCAAAGGTTGCAGCCGTGGAAAGTCCCTTGAGCCACGCTGCGCGTGCATCGCAGAGTGCATTGATAATGACTTCTGGAGGATAACTGGAAACTGCTGCAATGGTTTGTGCGCCGATTACAGCATCTTCTGGTTGATTGACGATTCCTTGCAGTGTTTTTGCAGCCCGCCCCGGACCGGAGTTCACCGCAAAATCAAACACGGCATAGTCGACCCCCGATGGCAGCTTGTCGCCGTCAACCTTGTTCCAGAATTGCTGTTGATAGATTTTTGTTGCTTCTGCCGGAGAAAGTTTCTCAACATCCAGTTTAGAGACAGGGTGCCCCTTCCATGCAGACAGTGTTGCTATGGTAATTCCCATGTTGGTCGCCCCACCGGGATCGCGGGGATCATCTGCATATCCGCCTTCTTCACTGAAAATATAGGGCATAATATTTTTGAAATTTTCTTTCATCGCTAAAACCCCTAATTTAGTTAATAATATTAAATTAATACTTGTTATATATTTATATTACGCTGAAATTTGACAAAATAATATTAACTTATGTTTTCCGGGTCTTGCTGGGCGGTTTTAATAATCGGTGTTCCCTCTTGCGTCATCTTCACGATGCGGATTTGATGCAGCTTTCGAAAACACATCAAAATGGGCGAGCACAGTGACATCGGAAATTTTTGGATATGCACCCGACGGGCAGGCGGTTTATCGGATGACCATTGCCAATGGTCCGCTTGAGGCAAAGATTATCACATGGGGCGCAGCCATTCAGGACCTGCGCATGGAAGGGCACGATGCGCCGTTGGTTATAGGCTATCGTGACTTTGCCGATTATCCTGAACACTCGCCGCATCTGGGCGCAATTGCGGGCCGCTTTTCCAATCGCATTCGCAATGCTCATTTTGAGATTGATGGTAAAGGCTACGATGTCGAGCCGAATTTTCAGGGCATTCATAATCTCCACGGCGGAAGTCATGGTCTTGGCAACCGGGTCTGGAAGGTTACAGGCTCTGGCTCAGATTTCGTGACGCTTGCAACGATCGCAGCCGATGGTGAGATGGGTTTTCCGGGCAATCTGAAGGTAAGTTGCACTTATATGCTCAATGCACACGGCACGCTGATTGTCCGCCTTGAAGCCGTCACTGACCAGCCAACACCCTGTAGCCTTCTCCATCACAGTTATTTCAATCTCGATGATGGTGGCGAGAGTGATATTCTTGATCATCAGCTTAAGATCGAAGCCGAGGCCTATATGCCCGTTGATGAAGCGCTGATACCGGATGGCCGCATTCTGCCGGTCAAAGACACGCCCTATGATTTCCGGGAATTTCGTCCGATTCGGTTTAATGAAAACGGCAAGCAACTCGAATATGACAACAATTTCTGCTTAACAGCTGCGCGCGGACCGTTGCGCCCTTGCGCTTCCGTCAAGGGCGCGCGTTCTGGCATCCGTCTTGATATTGCGACCACAGAACCTGGTGTTCAGTTCTATGCGGGCAATACGATGGCCAATGACTGCATTGGCCTGACAGGTAAGCCCTACGGCAAACATGCGGGCTTCTGCCTTGAGCCACAGCTGTGGCCTGGCTCGTTGGAATATTCTTATGTGCCGCAGTCGATTCTGCATCCGGGCGAGGTATACGCCCAGATGAGCCATTTCACATTTACGCGTGACTGATTTCGCTAAGATACGCGGCGCGCGCTGCTTCCATTGGAGCGAGTGCGCCGCGAATTTCAACAACACGGGCAGCAACCGCATGGGCTTTTCGCGCAGCCTCAACGGGTGACAGGCCCTCAAGACGGGCGGCAAGATAGCCGCCGTTAAAACTGTCGCCGGCCCCTGTCGTATCAACTGCATTGGCCTTGACGGCAGGCACAAGGGCCTGTTTGCCGTCAGCGATAATAAGCGCAGGCTCGGTGCCGTCTTTCACAACGATTTCCTTCACACCCAGGCCGATAAGCCGATCTGCACAGGCTTGCGCAGTTTCGTCGCCAAACAACGCCTGCTCATCCGGAAAGGTCGGCAGCGCAATATCGGCGATCTGCATCGCCGCGCTGATAATTTTTTTGGCGGCTTCGCGGTCTGGCCAAAGCTGATGACGGAAATTGGGATCAAAAGCGATAAGCGCGCCATTTGCACGGCACTCGCGCAAAATATCGAACAATGTTTCGCGGTGCTCAGGAAACACAATGCCAACCGAAATACCGGAAAAATAGATCATATCACGATTGGCGAGACTTAATCTCAGCGCATTCTCATCGCTTGCGAGGCGCTTTGCTGCGGCGTCACTGCGCCAATAGGTGAAGGAGCGTTCGGCACCGTTCAGGGTAATTGCGTAAAGACCCGGATGAACGCCTTTGATGGTAGGGCTGTGGGCAATACCAATGCCATTGGAGGTGAGAAAGTCGCGCTGCTTTTTTGAGAACTCGTCTTCGCCAAACGCAGTAACATAATCTACAGGAAAGGCCTGATCCGTGAGCGCGCGCGCATACCAGGCCGTATTGAGCGTATCACCCGCATATCCCATGCGCCATTGATCGTCACCATTGCCTGAAAGCTCGATCATGCACTCACCGATCGACGCAAAACCACCCATAGTCATCTCCTAATTTTATCCGGGAATACGCCTATACGAATTTGTCAGGATGTAAAATATTGATGTGATCTTCCTTTATCGACTTGCCACATTCGGCGTGTAACGATCCCGGCAAAAGAGGAATCACGATGCGTTACGCAATCTATTTTACGCCGCCGTCGGGTGATGCGCTTTTGAAAGTCGCGGCAAACTGGCTGGGGCGCAGTGCATTTAGTGGAGAGGCGGTTAAGGTTCCGGCGATTCGCACACTCGCAGCCGAAGATATCGCCGCGTTGACCGAAGAGCCGCGCCGTTATGGCTTTCACGCAACGCTCAAGGCGCCGTTCAGGCTGGATACAGCTTATAATGAAAGCGATTTGCTTTCGGCCCTGATGTATTTTGCATCGTCGAGCCGGCCATTCATGATTCCACGCCTGCGAGTACAGGGTATAGGTCCATTCTTTGCGCTGGTGCCGGAAGAGCCGGTTGCGGAGCTTAATCAGCTTGCCAATGATGTTGTTGTCTCGTTTGACCGTTTTCGTGCGCCTCTGCGTGATTCCGAAATTGCAAAGCGCCGTCCCGAGCGCTTAAGCGAAGCGCAGCGTCAAAATCTTGATCGCTGGGGGTACCCATATGTTTTCGATGAGTTTCGTTTTCATATGACGCTCACCGGATCGGTGGAAGAAAAACAGCGCCCGCATGTCGAGCGCGTGCTTGATGATTTTTTCGCACCTGTTCTGGACGATGCGGTGGAGGTTGCCAATCTTGCTTTGTTTGTTGAATCGGAAAAAGGTGCACCTTTTGAGATTCATTCGCTACATCCGATGACCGGTGGTAATAAGATTCCCAAACGGTCCTCGCGGGCTGTGGGGAGGCCTTAAGGGATGACGACGGAATTAATTCTGAAAAATGCAAGCATCGTGCTGCCGGATGAGGTTATCCGCGGCACGGTGAAAATCGTTGATGGAATCATTGCTGATGTTGCGTCTGGCTCGTCTGTGTCTGGTAAAGACATGGAGGGAGATTATCTGACGCCGGGGTTGGTGGAATTACACACCGACCATCTTGAAGGGCATTATGCGCCGCGTCCGAAAGTGCGCTGGAATCCGATTGCGGCCGTTCAGGCCCATGATGCGCAGATTGCGGCGTCGGGTATTACCACGGTTTTTGACGCTCTTCGTATTGGCTTTGATGAAGAAGCGCAGACCGGTATTGATGATATGCGCAAGCTATCATCAGCCATCGCCGAAGGGCGCGAGGCAGGACGGCTGCGCGCAGACCATTTTCTGCATTTGCGTTGTGAGGTTTCGGCTCCTGATTGCCGTAGCGCTTTTGAACGGTTTGGTGAACATCCGCTGGTCCGACTGGTGTCATTGATGGATCACGCGCCGGGACAGCGCCAGTTTACGGATTTAGAGACCTATAAGCTTTACTACATGAGCAAGCTTAGGGTCTCGGAAGAAGAATTTATCCGCTATTGCGAAAAGCGTATGGGGCAGTCACAACAGCATTCGGTATCAAACCGAACGGCCATTGCGAGTGCTTGTAATGCACGTGGAATTGTTCTTGCCAGCCATGATGATGCAACAGTGGATCATGTTATGGAAGCAAAGACACAGGGCATTCGCGTTGCAGAATTTCCGACCACGCATATGGCTGCGCAAGCCTCGAAAGAGGCGGGGATGTCGGTTCTGATGGGCGCGCCCAATGTCGTGCGTGGTGGCTCGCATTCTGGCAATGTTTCGGCCCGTGAACTTGCGAAAGCAGGGCATCTTGACATTATTTCGTCAGATTACATTCCGGCAAGCATGATGCAGGCGGCATTTTTTATGGCTGATGTGATGGATGAAATCACCCTGCCGCAGGCGATTAAACTTGTCTCAGCCAATCCGGCAAAGGCCGCTGGTCTTGATGATCGCGGAGAAATCGCGATTGGCAAGCGTGGCGATCTGGTTCGTGTGCAGATTGCTGAACATGTGCCGATTATCCGCACCGTATGGCGTGAAGGACGGCGCGTGATTTAACGCGCGCCGTTTTTAATATTAAGCAGCAGCATCAGCAAGAGAGAGAAGGCCGGTATCGCCGTCTACCGAAAGTTTCAACTCGTGATAGCTGTTGATGCTTCTATGTGACGTCTTTGGTGAATGCGGATGTGTTGCTGTCACCACCACAACGCTTGCCCCTGCCGTTTCGCCTGCAACAATACCGGCGGGCGCATCCTCGAAGACCAGACAATTATGCGGGTCAAAACCAAGGCGCTTTGCACCAAGCTGGAAACATTCCGGGCTTGGTTTCCCCCGTTCGACGTCTTCCGCAGACACAATTGTCTTGGGCATCGGCAATCCGGCAGCTTGAAGGCGACGACGCGCAAGCTCAATCGGTGCGGATGTCACAATTGCCCATAGGTCTTCGGGGAGAGAATTGACAAAATCCAGCGCACCTTCAATGGCGACAATCCCATCGAGATCAGCCATTTCGGCATCAAGCAGAATTTTGGCTTCTGTATCGGGATCAAGATGCGGCAAACCAAGCCTGCGCACCGTATCGACCGCACGAACACCATGAATGGTTGGAACAAAAGTGACCGGATCAATGCCATGGCGGATAGCCCATTGTCCCCAGACGCGTTCTGTTGCCGCTATTGAACTTAGAACAGTACCATCCATATCAAACAGAAAAGCATCGAAGGTTTTATTGAAGGGGGACAGGTCGGTCAAAACGGGGCCTCGAACTTTCATGGTCAGAATCGTGTATGATGATCTTAGAGCGCATCCCTAAAAGTGTGAAACGCTTTTCGGATAAGATGACCGCCCCGGCAACTTGATCATTTGCAGCGTTTGTGGCTTTTTGCGCCACTTGAAGCGGGGCATTTTATATGAAGCCAGCAAGCTTGCATGAATCGCATTCTCAGGATTATTGCTTAAATGACTGATATTAAATATAAAAATCACAATTATCCTGATCACCGGTTCTCCGTAGCACCTATGCTCGACTGGTCCGACAGGCATTGTCGTTATTTTCATCGACTGTTTTCAAAGCGTGCGCTGCTCTATACCGAGATGGTTGTGGCCGATGCGGCCATTCATGGACCGCGCGAGCGTCTTATGGGTTTTGATAACACGGAGCACCCGATTGCGCTCCAGCTTGGCGGCTCCGATCCAGTCAAGTTGCAGGAAGCAGCACGGATTGGTGCGGGCTTTGGCTATGATGAAATCAATCTGAATGTCGGTTGCCCGTCTGATCGCGTTCAATCAGGAACTTTTGGCGCCTGTCTGATGCAAACACCGGATGTGGTTGCGCGCTGCGTCGCGGCCATGAAAGAAGCCGTTTCCGTGCCGGTGACTGTTAAATGCCGGATCGGGGTCGATGATCAGGACCCGGAAGAAGCCCTTGATGCATTGGCCGATCAGACTCTTGAAGCTGGTGCTGACGCGCTCTGGGTTCATGCGCGCAAAGCCTGGTTGAAAGGTTTGTCACCGAAGGAAAACCGCGATATTCCACCGCTTGATTATGATCGCGTCTATCGTTTGAAGCAGCGCCTTGCTACGTCCTTCATTGGTATCAATGGGGGGGTCGGCTCTCTGCAGGAGGCCGTTGCGCATCGTGATCATGTCGATGGCATTATGCTGGGACGTGCCGCCTATCACAATCCGGCCATTCTCGCTGATGTTGATCATCTCATGTATGGCGATGACGAAAAGCCAACCGATATGGCTGAAATCATCGAAGCAATGTGCGCCTATATCGACAGGCATATTGCAGATGGCGGCAGGCTTTCCCATATCAGCCGCCACATGGTCGGCCTGTTTATGGGGCAACCTGGTGCACGCCGTTGGCGCCAGATATTGTCAACGGATGCGTCCAAGCCCGGTGCAAACAGTGATGTGCTGCGTCAGGCCTATGCCTCCGTCATGGAAGCCAGTGCGGAAGCAGCCTGACTTAATCCATCATGATCAACTGATCGCCGCGAACGCTGAATCCGCCCAGTGTTTGAAGGAAGTTCATACCGAGCAAGCTGCCGGTCATCAGGCCTTCCTGCGTGACCATGGCGCGAATATTGTGCCGCTCAATATCGCCAATCTGCAATGTCGCAATGGTTATGCTGGCGGCTGTCGCTCTGCCATTGGCCGTATTAATCGGTACGTTATAGGAAAGCGATGAGGTGTCTATGCCCGCGCGCTCGGCGTCTTGTTTTGAAAGCACGACGGACGATGCGCCGGTATCGACGAGGAAATGCACACGCGCATCATTGACGCGACCATTCACCTCAAAATGACCGTTGGACGATTTTGCGAGCGTGACTGTGAGCGAGCCATCGGCGGCGCGCCCTGAAATCGGGCTGCCGGGAATAAGCCCGGCGGTGATGCGGCTTCCGACATCCTGAAGCTCGTAGCGATATTGATAGGCGGCAACCAGAGCAAGAATGATGACGGCCCAAACGGCCATATTGCGCGCGAAATCGCTGAGTTTGATACCGGAGCCCAATATGCCTGCCGCAAGCACGACGCCCCAAATACCCATATAGGCAGCCTGACCAAATGCATCATTGGCAAGGCCGAGCGTTGTGCCGCTATCATTGTTTGCCATCAGCAGCAGAATAACAACTGCAATGGCTGCAATCACGATCCAGAACAAACGCCCCATCAGTCTTCTTTCTTTTCCAGTTTTTCATGCCGTGCCGGTAACAGCGCCATGATCGCCTTTCGTTCGTCCTGCTTCATAGCGGACCAACCGGCAATTTCATCAAGGGTGCGTGCGCAACCGAGGCACAAACCGCTTTCGCTGTCTATCACGCAGACGAGCACACATGGAGTTTCGATCGCTTCTGCACTCATGGGATCAATGTGGTTTCATCAAAGCGAGATAACAAGGCCAAGCAATATGGTGAGCACACATATCTGCTGTGCTGCGCCCAGCGTATCGCCGGTTTGTCCGCCAATCCTGGCAACGCAGAGCCTTGCAAAGCCAAAAAGCACCACACCGCTGATAACCAGTGCTTTGATAAAGCCGGAAACGCCGACGGAAGCAACGACAGTCACCAATAATAATACCAGACCAATCAAGCAGGCGCAGACAAGTGTTTCCCAGTTTGGTCGCCCCAGATTGTCGGCAAGGCCTCCGGGACGGGCAGAGGGAAGGCCGTGCCAAAGTGTGAGCATTGCAGCACGACTTGCAGCTTCCGCACCAATTAAGGCCAGCGCCGCAGAACACGCACCCGCGCGATCGATGATTGCAGCCAGCAGCGCGACCTTGATACCCGTCGAGATAATGAGAGCAAGTGCTGCAAACGTGCCAATGCGGGAATCTTTCATAATTGCCAAGCGCCGCTCTGGCGTGGATGCGCCAAAAAATCCGTCGGCAGTGTCTCCGAGACCATCTTCATGCAGTGCGCCGGTCATGGCGGCGAGTATACCGACTGCGATAAAACCCGAAACAATTGATGGCAGGGTGAGATAATCGGATATGAGCAGCCCTATGCCAGCCAGAACTCCAAGAACAGCACCGGCAAGTGGAAAAGCGCGCGCACTTGTTTTTAGCGAATCGCTTCCATCTTCAAACCAGCCATCGGGCAGCGGCAAGCGGCTCAGAAACCCGAGAGACCGAATTGTGTCGCTTAACAAGCTTTTCTTGTGCAACTGCTTGCTCCCGAAAGGAATAATTGCAGCCATTGAGGCATGGCGCAAAGAGGTGATTTGAAAAATTGCGTAAGTGCTTATAGGACGAGCACAACGATATTGCATCCTCCATTGATTGATTGGACCAGACGATATGAGCGCCAGTGGCCTTCCTTTTGACGATTTCCGAGAACTTATCCGCAATCTTCCGGGACCTGATCTTGATGCGGAAGCGGCTGTACGTGCGCGAGAAGTGACATTGACCAAGCCAGCAGGTTCGCTCGGACAGCTTGAAGAGATCGTCGCATGGCTTGCAGCATGGACCGGCAAGTCAACGCCGCAAATCAACCGGCCGCTGGTTGCTGTTTTTGCAGGCAATCATGGTGTGACGGAAAAGAATATCACGCCTTTTCCATCAAGCGTGACCGCGCAGATGGTTGAGAATTTCGCCGCCGGTGGCGCTGCAATCAATCAGATATGCATTGCTTATGATCTGGGCCTTAAGGTTTTCGATCTGGCGCTGGAACATCCCACTGCTGACATCACCGAAGAGGCAGCCATGGACGAGCGCACCTGCGCGGCCACCATGGCGTTCGGTATGGAAGGCATTGCGGGCGGCACCGATCTTCTGTGCATCGGCGAAATGGGAATCGGAAACACGACCATTGCCGCAGCCATTGCGCTGGCGCTGTTTGGTGGCGAAGCTGAAGACTGGGTTGGTCCGGGCACAGGATCAACAGGCGAGCTTCTTGAGCGCAAGCTTGCCGCCGTGCGTAAAGCGGTCGCACTGCACGAGGCCCATATAAAAGATCCGCTGGAAGTGCTGCGCCGTCTGGGTGGCCGTGAACTTGCGGCTATGGCCGGTGCAATCCTTGCGGCGCGCATGGAGAAAATTCCGGTCATCGTCGATGGTTTTGTGGCAAGTGCTGCTGCAGCAGTCCTTTATGCGGCCAACCCTGTTGCCTTGGATCATTGCCTTTTCGGCCACGTATCTGCAGAGCCGGGCCACCGCCTGCTTCTCGAAAAAATGGGCAAAAAGCCGCTGCTCGATCTTGGCATGAGGTTGGGAGAGGGTACAGGTGCCGCATTGGCAGCCGGCATTGTAAAGGCCGCAGCGCTTTGCCATAGCGGCATGGCAACGTTTGAACAGGCAGGCGTTACCGCTGGTAAATAATACAAAAAAGCAACGGTGCTTGGCATGCAGCACCGTTGCTTTTTGTTTGATTTTCAATCGCTTAATTGCTCTCTTTATCCAGAAGCATGTAATCAAGCGGCAATTCGGTTGTGTACTTGATCTGCTCCATTGCAAAAGACGAAGACACATCGCGAATTTCGATCTTGCTGATCAGCCGTTTGTAGAAAGCGTCATAGGCCGCAATATCCGGCACTGCCACACGCAGCAGATAATCGACATCACCGCTCATGCGATAGAACTCGATGACCTCCGGAAACTCCTGAACCACTTCCGAGAAGCGCTTGAGCCATTCATTGCTGTGCGAGCTGGTGCGAACGGAAACAAACACGGTGACCCGCGTATTGACCCGTATCGGGTCAAGAATGGCGACGCGGCGTTTGATAACGCCATCTTCCTCAAGTTTTTGAATACGGCGCCAGCAAGGGGTCGTGGATAGGCCAACCTTCTTTGCGACATCAGCGACTGCCAGTGTTGCGTCTTCCTGCAATAAGCGCAGTATTTTTCTGTCTAGCCTGTCCATGCGTTTTTTATCCCGGTATTAGAAATTGTTTCCCGAACTGTCCGTGTAGGTAAAACTAATTACCTTATCGATTGTATTTGTCTAAACTTACAGGAAAGATATTCTATTGAGAATGCGGGTTATAAAAATTATTTTCCGGGATGAATGAGTTTGCGTATTTTTTGCTGAAGTACTGGTACGACATCGGTATCAAACCATGGATTGCGCTTGAGCCAGCCGCTGTTGCGCCATGAAGGATGTGGCAGTGGAAGTACGGTGCGCCCGGCAGCATTTGGCGTTTCCATAAAGTTGCTCCAGTTCTCCACGGTTTCGGTCAGGCTGGTTTTTCTCCATTCGGGCAAATGATAGGCAAGCGCGTATTGTCCGACAACGAGAATGAATTCGAGCTGCGGCATCGCAGCAAAAACGCGATCATGCCACGTCTGCCGACATTCGCGACGCGGCGGAAGATCGCCGCCATGCTTGTCATAGCCGGGAAAACAGAAGCCCATAGGCACGATTGCAAAAAGCGCAGGATCATAAAACTCCTCGCGCGTTGTGCCCAGCCATTGACGCAGGCGATCACCGGACGGATCATTGAAGGGCAGGGACGTGTTATGCACGCGAATGCCCGGAGCCTGCCCGCAGATCGCAATGCGCGCGGTATCCGAGATGGTGCAGACCGGATTGGGCTCGTGTGGCAAAGGCGGCAGAAACAGAGGCGTGTCGCGGCAAATCCGGCAGTTTTTTATGGAATGGCTGAGTTGTTGCAACTGGTCCATGCAGACCATTCTACTCCCCTGGATCAGATGTTTAAAAAGCGGAAGATGATCTTCCTTATATAGTCAATCAATCCGCGTGTTCCATCAAACGCTGGCACATCATGGCTGGTTTCCGCTCCCGCATGTGGCTTTTGATGCGCCTTGCGCCATTGATCAGGCATTTCAAAACGACCAGCCCATATTCCGCGTTTGTGGCGCCGGGCTTCGGCTTCTTCAGTTCTGTAGTCGCCATAAGAAATAGCCCAGCCTTGTTCCACCATCCACTGGTTGAGATTGGCCTCACCGCGATAGCATCGGCCAAGAGTACGCCCAAATTTATCGAAGCCATGTTTCTCGCACCGAATCGCTGCTCCATCGGTTTTTGTGCGCAGCGCATTACGGGCGTCTCTGCCGCAAAGGTAGTCATGACCAGCAATCTGACAGCTTTGCTCCATCTCCGGTGCATCGATGCCCAGAAGGCGAATATGAGCCTTATTGAGAACGAGTGTATCGCCATCAATCACATAGACGCTGCCCGAGAGCGATTCCTGTGGCTGACGGTTGGCCGGAAGATATACAATGATTGCAATAAGCGTAAAAAAGATGAGCAAAGTTAAGAGGATACTGCGTATAGCGCGCCCTCTCACTGGCTTCCTTCGCGGGTAGGGTCGCCTGTAGCTGCGCCATTTGCCGGTCATTTTTGATGCCCCCGTCTCGTGCGGGATCATAACCCAAGTCCAGCGCCGGGCGAAATCGATCTAAATTTGCTCAAACAAAACATCGCAATTTATTGGGGATGAGAAGAGTCCGTTTGTGTTGATTCAGCAACAGTCTTTACTATTGCTTTAGGTTAGAAAGCAGGAAGGTGCTTTCTGCCCATTTCCCGCCACAAAGGCGCGTCACCGCTAAGGAAAGGCGAAAGTGAATAACGACTTCGGAAAGCTTTGGTTTCATCAGGACAGGAAGAAATGAGGAAAGACGCATTGTTTAACAACGATCCGTTTTCGGGCAGCGAAAAGACTGCACGGTCTTCCTATCTTTTTTTTGGTAAAGTTCGAGCTTTTTTCGGTCAAGATCAGGTCGCACTGTTGACGAAAAGACAGTGCAATTTGTCACTTATGTTTTCCACGTCCAACCATTGTGAAAGACCCGCGTTGTGATGCGTATTCGCAGTTTTTCATATCCCCTTATTGCCGCGGCACTTGGACTGGCGATTGCCTGTAACAGCGCACTGGCTTTTGACCTGAACGATGACTCTGAAAAGTCGCGGAGCCCGTTCGAACTCTTCAAGTTCGGTTTCTCTGCTTATAAGAGCGGTCACAAGGACGAAGCTATCAAAGCGCTGCGTTATGCTGCTGAACGCGGCCATCAGGGCGCGAAATGGAAGCTTGCGCGGATGTATGCCGATGGCGACGGCGTGGCTGAAAACGACTATGAAGCGTATCAGATTTTCGAAAAAATCGTCCGTGATGGCGCGGAGCCGGGTTCGGAGAACGAACCCTATGTCGCGGATGCGCTTGTTGCGCTTGCAGGCTATGTGAAGCGCGGCATTCCAGGTTCTCCAGTCAATGCCAACCCCAAGTTTGCACGTAATCTCTATGTGCAGGCTGCATCGAATTTCGGTGATCCGGCTGCGCAGTATGAACTGGGCAAGATGCTTCTTGATGGTGAGGGTGGAGAACCCAACCCAATGCAGGCCGCCCGCTGGTTCCAGCTTGCAGCCAAGAAGGGCAATGCAAGTGCGCAGGCAATGCTTGGCAATATGCTGTTTCAGGCTGGCAAGACCGTTCGTGGCCTTGCCCTGCTGACGGCTGCCTTTGAGCGCTGTTCGTCAGAAGATTGCTCGTGGATTCGCGATATGCAGGAGCAGGCTTTCTCGATCGCTGGTGAAGCGGATCGTCGCAATGCAATTGCGTTGTCCAGCAATATGACGGCCAAGGGCGATTTCTGATAAATTTAAATCGGCCTCATGATCAGAGTGCTAATGTAACCGTGACCGGAACATGATCTGACGGCTTTTCCCACGCGCGGACATGTTTTTCGATGTCAGTTGCAACGAAATGGTTCGCCGCTTCTGGCGACAGCATCAGATGATCGATGCGAATGCCGTTGTTTTTCTGCCATGCACCAGCCTGATAGTCCCAGAATGTATAGAGCCCCACATCATCGGTTGCCGCACGCACGGCTTCAGTAAAGCCCAGATTTTCAAGTCTGCGCAAAGCCTGGCGTGATTGCGGCTGAAACAGCGCGTCGCCTAACCATTGTTGCGGGTTTTGGGCGTCATAGGGTTCAGGGATCACGTTATAGTCGCCTGCAAGAATCAGCGGCTCTTCCAGCTCAAGCCTGTTCTTCGCCCAGTTTTCGAGGCGCTCCATCCATGAAAGCTTATAGGAAAATTTTTCCGTATCGATCGGATTGCCGTTGGGTAGATACAGCGACACGACACGAAGAACGCCTTTATCAGTCGAAAAGACGGCTTCGATAAAGCGGGCCTGTTCGTCGCTTTCATCGCCGGGAAGTCCGCGATTGACCTCGTCAGGTGATTTTTTGGAAAGAATGGCAACGCCATTAAAGCCTTTCTGGCCATGCGTCTCGACATGATAGCCAAGCGCTTCAATCTCCAGTCGGGGGAACAGATCGTCCACCGACTTGATCTCCTGAAGACAGGCAATGTCAGGTGATGTTTCCTTCAGCCAATGCTGGAGGTTTTCGATGCGCGCTTTGACGCCGTTAATGTTCCATGTCGCGATTTTCATGATCAAATGATTAGGCGCAAGAGACGGCGAGGGCAAGCGCTGCTCCCTCTCCATCACAGAATTTCGCCTTGGCTCGATAATTATTCAAATGCCATTTGTATTGCTGCTTTCGCGTTCCTATCTCCATAAAACCGTAGCTAAACAGGAGATTTGAATGTTCGACGCCAAAAAGCTTCTTGACCAATTTCTGGGGTCGCAAATACCGGGTACGTCAGGAAGTGTTCGTGACAAGGCAGGGCAGGTCACTGATCTCGCAAAGAAAAACCCCTTGGCTACGGGGGCAATTGCCGCGGCAATTTTGGGCACAAAAACCGGGCGCAAGCTTGCCGGTAATGTAGCGACTGCTGGCGGCATTGCAGCGATCGCCGGTCTTGGCTATCTCGCTTACAAAAATTATAAGTCAGGTCAGCAGCCGCAGGCAGCCGGGCAACCAGTGGCAAAAGAACCGGAATTACTTCCGCCACCGCCAGCCGATTCTCCGTTTCATCCGCAATCTCCCACAATGAGCAATAGTTTTGCACTCACACTCATTCAGGCGATGATTGCAGCCGCGAAGGCTGACGGTCATATCAATGATGCAGAGCGTGCCCGTATTATGGAAAAGGTGCAGATTTCTGGGCTCGACAACGAAGCGGAAGCTTTCTTTGAGAAAGAACTTGCTCAGCCAGTCGATATTGATGCGCTGGTTGCAGCCGCGCAGACCGAAGAACAGAAGGTCGAGCTTTACACCGCTTCCCGCTTGACCATTGATCCCGATAGCCGTGCAGAACGGGGATATCTGGACATGCTTGCCGGGCGCCTTGGTCTGCCGGATGCGCTGGTCGATCACATCGATGCGACAGTTTCATCCGTCAAAGCCTGATAAAGAAAAACCGGCTGCACAGAGCGGCCGGTTTCCCTTTTCAAATTGTAGACCTGATCAGATCGCAAAGCTTGTTCCGCAGCCGCAGGATGCGGTGGCATTCGGATTGCGGATCTGAAACGATTGTCCCATCAGATCATCAACAAAGTCGATTTCCGATCCATCCATGTAAGGCACGGAAATGGAATCGATGAGCACCTTGGCACCAAGCTTTTCAATAACGATGTCATCGTCGGATTGATCATCTACAAGATCATATTTGTACGAGAAGCCGGAGCAGCCGCCGCCTTCGACCGAAACGCGAAGCGCAGTCTTGCCCGGTTCAGAACCGATAATTTTTGCGATCCGCTTGGCTGCGGATTCAGAAACGGTAATATCTGTCATCTGCCTTGTTCCGCTTGCAATTGCACTTGCCCAGTTGGAATTTTCGAAATTCACGACCAACGCATACTTGCCTTCATGTTTAGCTGATAGCTATGAACGCGAGGTGTGGAAGTCAATGTCTACCTGAATTTAGCGTAATCATATTACAGTGAGGAATGCATCGCAATGTCCCCGGAAGGAATTGGGTCACTTGACGGAATAGGCTTCGGTTATCGTGAACGAGCACCCTATGCCAGCAATCCGATTTTGAGCCGTGGACGGCTGGTGCCGGAGCCGGAAAGCGCCACACGAACGCCGTTTCAGCGCGATCGTGACCGAATCATACACTCAACCGCATTTCGCCGTCTCAAGCATAAAACGCAGGTCTTTATCGCGCATGAAGGCGATCATTACCGAACCCGCCTGACCCACACAATTGAAGTGGCGCAGATCGCGCGCGCGCTGGCACGTGCTTTGCGGCTGGATGAAGATCTCGCCGAAGCCGTAGCGCTCGTGCATGATTTTGGCCACACGCCTTTTGGCCATACCGGCGAAGATGCCCTGAATGAGCGCATGAAGCCCCATGGCGGCTTTGATCACAATGCGCAGTCTTTGCGTATCGTGACCAAGCTTGAGCACCGTTATGCGGCTTTTGACGGTTTGAACCTCTCATGGGAAACGCTGGAAGGGCTTGTCAAACACAATGGTCCGCTGATTGGTCCTTTTGCGAGCCATTCGGATGAACCGGTTCCGCTGCCAATTCTTGATTTCAATGCACGCTATGATCTTGAATTGTCGCGCTTTGCGAGCCTTGAAGCACAATGCGCGGCAATCGCCGATGATATAGCCTATAATGCGCATGATATTGACGACGGTCTCCGCTCCGGTTTGCTGACGCTTTCAGGTTTAGACGAGGTGCCCCTGACCAGAAGGCTTCTGGATATCGTCAGAACCCGCTATCCGGGGCTTGATCCGGTACGCACAGGCCATGAGCTTGTGCGTCGGCAAATCACCGTCATGGTTGAGGATGTGATCGCTGAGTCGCAGCGCCGCATCGCAGGCGCCAATCCGCAGACGCTTGAAGATGTGCATGCCCAGCCATGTGCCCTTGTTGGCTTCTCGGAGACGATGCGGGATGAAGAAAAAGCCCTCAAGCGCTTCCTGTTCAAAAATCTGTATTTTCATGAAAGCGTCGTGGTGCGCAGACATGCAGCAGATAAAATCGTACAGGATCTGTTTGATATTTGCTTCAATGATCCATCCATCATGCCTGCCGAGTGGCAATCGGGCTGTGAAACGCTTGATGAGGCGGGCAGGGCACGCCGTATTGCCGACTATCTCGCCGGCATGACTGACAATTATGCCGTGCGCGAACACCGACGATTGTTTGACCATACACCCGATTTAGCTTAATCGGGTCCTCACGAAGTGGGTTGTGGCGCTTAGATGCGTCAAAGTCTCCGCTATTTTTATGACGAGCCAACGCCGGAAACCGCAACAATTGCCGGACGGAAGCCTGACAGGACGAACCATGAATATCTTTGCAGATTTCGACGCACGTATCAAAAAAACGTTGCAAGATATTGATCTGAAAGCGAAAGATGGCGGCGAGCTTGATTTGTCGCGTATCAGCGTTGAACCTCCACGAGATGCGACGCATGGTGATATTGCAACCAATGCGGCCATGGTGCTTTCCAAGGCTGTCGGCCAGAATCCGCGCGAGCTTGCAACTGCAATCGCCGAAGCGCTGAAAGGTGACCCGGACGTTGCGACCGTCGATGTGGCGGGCCCAGGCTTTATCAATCTTCGCCTGAAAGATGTCTATTGGCAGCGCGAATTGGCCGCGATGCTGAATGAAGGGACAGACTTTGGACGTTCGAAGCTCGGCAATGGCACCAAGGTCAATGTCGAATATGTTTCGGCCAACCCCACAGGTCCGATGCATGTTGGCCATTGCCGTGGCGCGGTCGTCGGTGATGTGCTTGCAAATCTGCTTAAATTTGCAGGCTTCGACGTCACCAAGGAATACTACATCAACGATGCGGGCGCGCAGATCGATGTGTTGGCCAATTCTGCAATGCTGCGTTACCGCGAAGCGCTCGGTGAGACGATTGGCGAGATTCCAGCCGGTCTTTATCCGGGTGACTATCTGGTGCCGGTCGGCGAGGCGCTTGCCAAGGAATTTGGCAAGAAACTTCTGGAGATGCCCGAAGAAGAAGCGCTTGTGCTGGTGAAAGAGCGCACGATCAACGCGATGATGGCGATGATCCGTGCCGATCTTGAGGCGCTCAATGTTCATCACGATGTTTTTTATTCGGAACGCAAGCTTCATGCCGATCACGCGCGTATTATTCGCGCCGCCATCAATGATCTGACGTTGAAGGGCCATGTCTATAAGGGCAAACTGCCGCCGCCAAAAGGCCAGCTGCCGGAAGAATGGGAAGATCGCGAACAAACCTTGTTCCGCTCGACGGAAGTCGGCGATGATATTGACCGTCCGCTGATGAAGTCCGACGGCTCCTTCACGTATTTTGCGGCTGACGTTGCTTACTTTAAAGACAAATATGATCGTGGTTTCAATGAGATGATCTATGTGCTGGGCGCAGATCATGGCGGCTATGTCAAGCGTCTCGAAGCCGTTGCTCGCGCTGTTTCCGATGGCAAGGCGAAGCTCACTGTGCTGCTTTGTCAGCTTGTAAAGCTATTCCGCGACGGTGAGCCGGTCCGCATGTCGAAGCGTTCGGGTGAATTCATCACACTGCGCGAGGTGGTGGATGAGGTGGGGCGCGATCCTGTGCGTTTCATGATGCTTTATCGGAAGAACGATGCGCCGCTGGATTTTGATTTTGCGAAGGTGACTGAGCAGTCCAAGGACAACCCGGTCTTTTATGTGCAGTATGCTTCGGCGCGTTGCTATTCGGTTTTCCGGCAGGCCATTGACCAGCTCGGGCTCGCGGATCTGGATCGCGTTTCGCTTGGTGCACATCTTCACAAGCTGACCGATGAGAGCGAAATTGCACTTATCCGCAAGCTTGCAGAATATCCGCGTCTGATCGAATCTGCCGCGACCCATCAGGAGCCGCATCGTCTGGCTTTTTACCTTTATGATCTTGCGAGCGCACTTCATTCGCAATGGAATAAAGGCACGGAAAACTCAGACTTACGTTTTATTAAGGTTAACGATCCAGAATTGTCTCTAGCAAGGCTAGGGTTGGTACAGGTGGTTTCCGATGTGCTGACGTCCGGTTTGACAATAATCGGTGCAGATGCTCCGACGGAAATGCGCTAAGACGGTTTCGTTACCCGCAAGATCAACAAAGGTTTTGTGCGGGGGTGGATAAGTCAAAAAGATGGAAGATCAGCGAATGTACAAGTCGTCGATCTTCCTTCAGGTGCAGAAAACTTCCGTCAACTTTTGCCCACATTGCCTCGCTACAATTTAGTGTATCGAGACGTCTTGTGACGTCCAGGGTTTGAGTTAGGAACACACCATGACGGACAGCAGTGCTAATTCCCGTAATTACGGCGAGCGTCCGCTGCACGAAGACGATCCGCTAATGGAGCTTTCGCGGATCATGGATTTCGGAGCGCCTGCTGATAACAACATTGCGCGAAACAACGACGCGCGCGAGCCGAATTTTGATTCTGCTGATGATGCGCTTTCCTTTGATCTCGAACGCGAGTTGTTGGGGGATTTCGGCGACGTTTCAGAGCCCGAAGAATACGCAATACCATTTTCGCAATCGCCATCTTACGACACGCCTCCCTATCAGAGTGCCGAGCCTCAGCGTGCCGAAGACGATCTCGCATTGGCGCTGGATGAAGAGCTTGATCTTGGTCTCGATGCAAACGAGCAGCTTTCACCTGGCGAATCTTATGAGTTCGTGGAGTCCGTTCGTTCAGACGCCAGCGCGGCTTACGTTTCGCAACATGTGGCGCAGGACGATGTGGATTATCGCCCCGCTGCCGATCAGCAGTCCGAAGCACCTTATGGCGATGCATATTTGAACGAACCGGAATTGAATGCAGCGTTTGGCGATAATTGGGAAATCCCGTCATCCGAACCGTTTGAACGCAGTGCTGCTGGCGAGCCTGTTCATCAGTCTTTGTCGCTTGAGGACGAGCTTGAAAATTTGCTTTTCAGTGACGATCCACGTTCTACCGTCGAAAACCAGTCAACCTATGGGAATCAGCCAGAGCAGGCTGCATCTTTTGCGCCGCGCTATGAAGACAGCGTTGCAGAAGCACCGTCTTATGCAGAGCCTGCCCGATATACAGAGGCTGAGCCTGTTTTCGATAACTCTCAGCTTGAAGACCCGCAAGCCTATGAGCCTGTAGAACAGGCAACAAGCTTCGCGCCTGAATCTTATGATGCACCGCAAAGCACATCGCAGGAACCTGTCTACCCGCATTACACCCTGAGCAATTTCGCACCGGGTGGCGCAACGGCAGGCGTGCTTTCAGCCGAACCTGTTCGCGCAGCTCATGCTGGCTATGAAGATGAGCCAATTGAACTGGCTGATGACTTCTCATTCGACGAAGATTTCTCACTGGAAAGCGAACAAGGTTTCACGTCTGTTGCTGCCGAAGCAACTGAGGATGAACTGTCTGGCCTTGATGACATTTCGTTCAATGAAGATGATTTTGGATTTGAAGCTTCCGGTGATGTTTCGTCACCGCCTGTGGTCGAAGACGAGAATATCTTCACTGAAGAAGATTTTTTCATCGAAGACGATCTCGATTTGGCGCCGGAAATTGCCGACGAGCCTGTTTACGCGCATGCGACCTATAATGAACAGGAACAGACGACAGCGCCTTCCTTTACCAATTATGCCGATCCGCGTTCGGCTTTTGCCGCACCTGCTCCTGAAATCGAAACTTTGAGCGTGGCTGACAGCAAGGTTGAGCAAACCCATTCGCTTGATTTGCCTGACGTGAATTACGGCGAAGAAGATCCAGCCGCTTCACTGACCGATCTTGAAGCCGAGTTCGCCGAAGTGTTCAGCACAATCGATGTTGATGACACTGCGGCAAAAACAGAAGTCCAAAGCGAAGCTGATCGGGCTTTTGAAGATATTTTCCGTGAAAGCGCTTCGTCCTACCTGCCAAATGCCGGCTTAGCGGCAGGGGCCGCCTTGGGTGCCGGAGCAGCGGCGGCGGCTTACGGCCGTTATTCCGCGCCACAGGACACTGTGTCTGAAACAAGCGCAAGCCAGGATGATTTCTATAATCATTGGGCCGCACAGGGCGCGCAGACAATCAAAAGTGAAGATTTGGGCACGCGTGCATCCATGCAGCCTGAAGATGATCTGGGCCGAGCATCTGAAGCTTATCTCAACCGTCCGGTGCGTGGGCGTCGTGGCCTCATTCTTGCAAGTGTTGCCGGCATTGCCGTGCTCATTGGCGGTATTGGCTATCATTTCATTGGTGGCAGCGGATCGGGTGAGCCTGTTGTGATTCGCGCCGATAACCAGCCGATCAAGGTTCAGCCGGAAAATCCGGGCGGTGCGACGGTGCCTAATCAAGATAAGGCCGTTTATGATCGCGTTGCAGGCACATTGCCGAATAGTCCTGAACAGCAGACTTTGATTTCTTCGGGCGAGGAGCCCGTTGATCTCGGCGCGCAGGATAATGATGTTGGCACGAACGATTCTCCAGAGCCAAATCAAAGCGCTGAGGCGCCTGCTAGTTCCGGTCAGGATGCGCCGCTGATCAAGACGCGTGAAGTTCAGACCATGATCGTTCGTCCAGATGGCACGATTGTCCAGCCACAGGAACAAGAACCCGCACCGAAACAGGCTACAGCAACAAATGATTCGTCGCCGATTGCGCCGCCTGCTGAAACGGATGAGATCGCTGCAATTGCAGCAGGCAGCCAGCCACCGCAATCAACGGTGAACACGCCAGCAGCCCAACCGGCACCGACTGTGCAAACACAAGCTGCCCCAGCAGTACGTGCACCCGTTGTGCCGTCCCGTCCGGCTGCACAACCAACGACGATTGTCGGCAATGTTCCTCAGCGCACACCGGCTGCAGCACCTGCTGCGGCGCAGGTCGCGTCTGCCGCGGTCGGGGGCTATTTCATCCAGATCGCCTCACAACCTTCTGCGGAACTCGCACAGAAGTCTTATGCCAATATGGCGCAGCGTTATGGCAGCGTCATCGGTGGTCGTGCAGTGGACATCAAGCGTGCCGACATTCCGAACAAAGGGACGTATTACCGCGTGCGCGTTCAGGCTGGCTCCAAAGAAGAAGCAAATGCACTGTGCGCCCGTTTCAAGAGTGCGGGCGGTAGCTGCTTTGTGACGCAATAAGTGTTGCAAAACATGCTTTTTGAAGAGGGCGGCATTGGCCGCCCTTTTTCATATGCTACCATAGAGTAGTTTTTTGGTCTAAATCTCCCCAGACCCCAAGCGCAAACAGATCGAAGGAATGTTGCATGAAAGAGTGCAAGGCGTGGATCGCCGGTGTGGCGGGAACGAAGCTTACGCCCGACGAGGTGGCCTTTTTCCGCAATGAAAGGCCGTGGGGTTTTATTCTCTTTGCACGCAATGTGGAAAGTCTGGAGCAGGTCGCGGACTTAACTGCGCAATTGCGCGATGTGACAGACCGCCCGCAAACACCGATATTTGTCGATCAGGAAGGTGGCCGCGTCCAGCGCCTTCGACCACCGCTTGTTCCGAATTATCCTGCGGCAGCAGAAATTGGTGCGATTTATGATCGCGATGCCGATGCTGGCCTTCGCGCCGCATGGCTGCATGCGCGCCTTCATGCCTTCGATCTTTTGAAAGTCGGCATCAATGCTGATTGTTTGCCGGTTCTCGATGTTCCGATTGAAGGCGCACATGATGTCATTGGGGCACGGGCCTATTCCAAAAACCCGTATAATGTTGCTGCGATGGGCCGCGCTGCTGCCGAAGGATTGCTGGCTGGCGGTGTCTTGCCGGTCATCAAACATATGCCGGGCCATGGCCGCGCCTTCAGCGATACCCATAAGGAACTGGCGCGCGTGGGGGCGCCGCTTTCCGAATTGGTCGCACATGATTTTGTACCGTTCAAGGCGCTGAATGATCTGCCAATGGCTATGACAGCGCATGTGATCTTCGATTGCATCGATCCAAAGTGGCCATCCACTTTGTCGCCAACGGTGATCAATACGATCATTCGCGATGTCATTCAGTTCGACGGACTGGTCATCAGCGACGACATTTCCATGAAAGCTCTGTCGGGCGATCTGGGCGATATTGCCGAAGGTATTACCAATGCGGGCTGTGACATTGTTCTTTATTGTGCGGGTGTGATGGAAGAGCTGGTGAAAGTTGCAGCGCGCGTGCCGGTGCTTGAAGGCAAATCCCGCAATCGTGCCGACCTCGCAGAGGTTTATGCTGGCGACCCCGATCTTTCGGATGAGGAAGAATTGCGCGAAGAGTTTGGGCAAATGTTCGGCGTGGTCGCTTAAACAATGAAGCTTGGTCGATCAGCCTACGAACAATAGCAGTCAGGAAAAACGGGTGGCTCAATCGGTAACCAACACAAGTGGCAAAGACGGTACCAACGTGCCGATGGATACACTGTGGCAGGGCGAAACCGACCGCGCTGAGAACGAGCCTTCACTGCTGATTGATGTGCAGGGCTTTGAAGGCCCGCTTGACCTGCTGTTGCATCTTGCGCGCAATCAACGAGTTGATCTGTCACGCATTTCCATCTTGGCGCTTGCTGAACAATATCTGCACTTTGTTGAGCAGGCGCAGGCGCTTCAGCTTGAGCTTGCCGCCGATTATCTCGTGATGGCGGCGTGGCTTGCTTATTTGAAATCCAAGTTGCTGATCCCGAAGCAACACGATGACGATGAAGCGACTGGAGAGGAACTGATTGCGTCGCTGCAATTCCGCCTCAAGCGGCTTGAAGCCATGCGGGATGCTGCCGCAAAGCTCGTAAACCGCAATCGTCTGGGCCGCGATGTGTTCGCCCGTGGCATGCCCGAATTGGTCGTGGTTGATCGCTCCAGCCAGTTTTCGGCTTCATTATATGAATTGTTGACAGCCTATGCCTCGCAACGGCAGCGGCAGGCCGTCTCCCATGTCCAGATTGAAAAGCGTACTGTATGGTCTTTAAAGGAAGCGCGGGGTGCGCTCGTGCGTCTGATGGGGGCAAGTGCAGACTGGGTCGCTCTTGATCATTTTCTGATCCATTATGCGCTGACGCCGCAGGAGAGGGCTTCCGCTCTCGCGAGTTCTTTTGCCGCAAGCCTGGAACTGGTGCGTGAAGGCAAACTGGAAGTACGGCAGAATGCACCTTTTGAGCCAATCTATATGCGCGCAGCACATGGATTGCGCGAACTGGATGAGGACGACAATGTCTGAAGCGGAAATCTCAAGGGATGGTGATGACGATAGTCAACATCCGACTGATACTACAGCGCTTGCGGAAAATGCCCGTGTGGTGGAAGCCATAATCTTTGCATCAGCAGAGCCTGTTTCCGAACGGGCTCTTGCGGAGCGCCTGCCTGCCAATGCCGATATTCCCGCGATCGTGTTGCATCTTCAGAAAATCTATGAAGGGCGTGGTGTTCATCTGGTTCAGGTGGGGGCAGCATGGGCTTTTCGCACGGCTCCCGATCTTGGATTTCTTCTGAGCCGGGAGACTGTGCAGCAGCGCAAGCTTTCGCGTGCGGCAATGGAAGTGCTTGCAATTATTGCCTATCATCAGCCGGTAACACGCGCAGAACTTGAAGATATTCGCGGTGTTGAAACCTCCAAGGGCACGCTTGATGTGCTGATGGAAACAGGCTGGATCAAACTCCGTGGTCGTCGCCGGACGCCGGGACGCCCGGTGACTTATGGCACGACCGACGCCTTTCTCGACCAGTTCGGCTTGCCGGAGATTCGGGATTTGCCGGGTTTGGAAGAATTGCGTGGCGCGGGGCTTTTGTCAGCGCGCATACCATCAGGATTTAGTGTTTCCGTTCCCAATATTGACCCGGATGAACTAACCGATGATGAAGAGCCACTCGAAGATATTGATCTTGAAGGGCTGGGATTGCTTGCGCCGCGTGCAGAGTGAAATGCGCGTTTCCCGAAAATGGGAACAGGGCATGCATAAACAAAGATGAAGGCGGTTTGCTTGATTTGAATAAGATACGGCACACTTTCGAAAGTCGAGATTGAGCAAATAAAATCAATCTAACAGCGCTCACCGCCATACTTCCGTTTGAAAGATTTGTTGAAAGCGCTTAAATCATAGTCAGCAATACAGGAATAAGCCGTGATTTCACGGCAATGAGAGGAATAAAATGGGTAGCTTTTCTATCTGGCACTGGCTGATCGTTCTTGCAGTTGTGCTGCTTCTGTTTGGCCGTGGCAAGATTCCTGAACTGATGGGCGACGTTGCCAAGGGTATCAAGAATTTTAAGCAGGGCATGTCTGAAGAAGACGCTGCTAAGGAAGACGCCAAGACCGATACACGTACAATTGATGCCAAGGCGGAAGAAACCGTCAGCGATGTCAAAAAGACGACAAAGTCCTGATCTGTCGTGAAATTGTGCTGTGATTATTCAAATCGCGGCATATTTTCCATAATAATGTGCGGTTTTCCGCCGAAAGACGGGACGCGCGCGATCAAAGCGCGGAGTAGCAAAATATGTTGGATATCGGTTGGTCTGAACTGCTGATTATCGCGATCGTCATGATCGTGGTGGTTGGGCCAAAAGATTTGCCGAAGATGCTCAGAGCTTTTGGCAAAGCGACGGCGCGTATGCGTTCGACAGCGAATGAATTCAAACATCAATTCAATGAGGCTTTGAAAGAAGCTGAACTGGAGGATGTGAAGACTATCGTTGATGAGGCGCGTAAGCTCAATCCACGTTCCAAACTGACGGAAGTGTTTGACCCGATTCGCAGTGCTGGCGAAGATATTCGCGCTGGCCTTCAGTCCACAACATCCATGTCTCCGCCTGAACCTGCAAAAGTGGCCGAGGTTGCAATGCCGGTCGAAGCCACCGGTGCTACGGTTCCCGTTGATGCGCCTGTTGAGGCGGCTGTGATCAAGCCAAAGGCAACGCGCAAGAAGGCTTCGCCTGCAGTTTTGGCTGAAAAGCCAGCTAAGACGAAAGCGACAGCGGCAAAGCCTAAGACCAGCACCAAAGCAGAATCCGTTGCAAAGCCTGCTGCGCCGAAGAAGGTATCTGCGGCCAAGCCTGCAGCAAGCAAGCCCACGAAAAAGACGACTGAAAAGACAGGAACCAAAGCGTGAAACGGGATGAGGCCGAAATTGAACAGAGCGCCGCACCTCTGCTCGAACACCTGATTGAACTGCGTCGTCGCCTGATCTGGGCGATTTTGGCGTTCTTTATTGCTTTTGTTTTCTGTTTTGCTTTTGCAAAACATCTCTTCAATCTGCTCGTCGTGCCGTATCAGTGGGCAATTGACTGGGCGGGTATGGATCGTTCAAAGGCTGAACTGATCTACACCGCTCCGCAGGAATTCTTCTTTACGCAGGTCAAGGTTGCCATGTTTGGCGGCGTTGTTCTGGCATTCCCGATTATTGCTGCGCAGATTTACAAATTCGTTGCGCCTGGCCTCTACAAGCATGAGCGTATGGCGTTCCTGCCTTTCCTGATTGCTTCGCCGATTCTGTTCCTCATTGGCGGCGCGCTTGTTTATTTCTTCTTCACTCCGATGGTGATGTGGTTCTTCCTGGCGATGCAGCAGACCGGCGGTAACGGGGAAGTGCAAATTTCGCTTCTGCCGAAAGTGTCTGAATATTTGAGCCTCATCATGACGCTCATTTTTGCTTTTGGTCTCGTGTTCCAGTTGCCTGTTATAACCAGCCTTCTGACACGTGCGGGTTTGCTGACTTCGGAAGGGCTCAAAGACAAACGAAAATACGCAATTGTTATCGCGTTTGTGGTTGCTGCGGTGCTCACACCTCCCGATCCTGCCAGCCAGATCGGTCTTGCCATTCCGACAATCCTTCTCTACGAGATTTCCATCATATTGGCCCGGATGATTGAGAAGCAGCGGAGTGAGGCGAAAGAAGACGCTGAGGACAGCGCTTCCTGATCCGGACATATGCTAAACAGAGGCTGCAACCCGGCAGCCTCTCTTGTTGTTAAATTTCAAGAAACGGCTTTTCCCATGCTCGATATCAAATGGATTCGCGAAAACCCTGAAGCTTTCGATGCAGCGCTTGCAAAACGCGGAGCAGGGGCAGTCTCGTCCGAACTGATCGCGCTGGATGAAAAGCGTCGTGAGCATGTTGGCAAGGTTCAGGCTGCTCAGGAGCGCCGCAATGCTGCTTCCAAGGAAATCGGCAAGGCTATGGCCGAGAAGGATGCAGCAACGGCTGATAAGCTCAAGGCCGAGGTGGGTGAGCTGAAGGCGTTCCTCACGGAAGCTGAGGAAACAGAACGTCGTTTGGTGAAAGAACTCAATGACGCGCTCTCAAGCCTTCCAAATGTGCCGGCAGATGATGTGCCACTCGGCAAGGATGAGGCGGATAACGTTGAAATCCGCCGTATTGGCAATCAACGCAATTTCTCGTTCACACCAAAAGAGCATTATGAGTTGGGTGAGGCGCTCGGTTACATGGATTTTGAGCGCGCGGCCAAAATTGCCGGTGCCCGTTTTACCGTTTTGAAAGGTCCACTTGCGCGTCTTGAACGTGCTTTGGGCCAGTTTATGCTTGATCTGCACACCACAGAGCATGGCTATCTGGAAACCATGCCGCCACTGATGGTGCGCGACGAGGCTGTTTATGGCACGGGTCAGTTGCCGAAGTTTTCGGAAGACCTGTTTCGCACGACCGATGGCCGCTGGCTTATTCCAACCGCCGAAGTGCCGCTGACCAATCTGGTTGCGGACGAAATCGTTGATCTCAAGTCGCTGCCACAGCGCTATACAGCCTTAACGCCTTGCTTCCGTTCGGAAGCCGGTTCTGCCGGTCGTGATACGCGCGGTATGTTGCGTCAACACCAGTTTCTTAAAGCGGAAATGGTGTCGATCACCGATGCAGAAAGTTCGACCGCCGAACATGAACGCATGACAGCTTGTGCGGAAGAAGTGTTAAAACGCCTCGGTCTGCCATTCCGCACCGTGGTTTTGTGCACGGGCGACATGGGCTTTGGTGCGCAGAAGACTTACGACATTGAAGTCTGGATGCCGGGCCAGAATGCCTATCGCGAAATCTCCAGCTGCTCGGTATGCGGCGATTTTCAGGGACGTCGCATGAATGCGCGCTATCGGCCGGAAGGGGAGAAGACCACGCGCTTTGTTCATACGCTTAATGGTTCGGGTGTCGCTGTTGGCCGTGCACTGATTGCTGTTATGGAAAATTATCAGCAGGAAGATGGCAGCGTTCATATTCCTGAAGCATTGCAGCCCTATATGGGCGGCCTCACGCGCATCGAAAAAGCCGCGTGAATTTAAACAGTTAATGACCTGAATGAAGGAGAGACGACGTGCGAATTCTGCTGACGAACGATGATGGTATCCATGCTGAAGGCCTCGCAGTTCTGGAGCGTATCGCACGCCAGCTCTCTGATGATGTCTGGGTAGTGGCACCGGAGACTGACCAGAGCGGTCTCGCACACTCGTTGACGCTTTCGGAGCCGCTTCGCCTGCGCCAGATCGATGACCGCCATTTCGCACTGCGTGGCACGCCCACTGATTGCGTGATCATGGGTGTGCGTCATGTTCTCCCGGAAGCACCGGACCTCATCCTGTCCGGTGTCAATTCGGGTGCCAACATGGCCGACGATGTGACTTATTCGGGCACGGTCGCGGGAGCCATGGAAGGCACACTTCTTGGCGTTAAATCGATAGCACTCTCGCAGGAGTATGAATACGAGGCCGACCGCCGGATTGTTCCGTGGGAAACAGCAGAGGCCCATGCGCCTGCTCTTATCAAAAAGTTGATTGAGGCCGGCTGGCCGGAGGGCGTGCTGCTCAATATTAACTTCCCGAATTGCGATCCCGACGACGTGAAAGGCACATGCGTGACCGGGCAGGGTAAACTCAGCCACGACGCCCGTCTTGATGAGCGCCGAGACGGTCGTGGCTTTCCCTATTTCTGGTTGCAGTTTCGCCGCGCCAAATCTGAAGTTGCTGTCGACAGCGATATAGCTGCTATTCGCAATGATCATATATCTGTAACACCGCTTCAGCTTGATCTGACAGCGCATAAGGTTCGGGCTGATCTGAGCAAGGCACTTGGGGTTGAAGCATGAATCAGGCTGTGTCTGAACGCCCGCAGCTTTCGGACAGGGAAGGATTTGCATCCTTCGTCATGCGTATGCGAGCGCGGGGAATCAATGATCCCCGCCTCTTTGCAGCCATTGAATTAACGCCGCGACAGAGCTTTATGGGGTCGGCGTGGGGACATATGGCATTCAGCCAGCGGACTGTGCCGCTTGATTGCGGAGAGTATATCGAAGGCATCGATGATCAGGCTCGCGTGATTGCGGCTTTGCAACTCGAGTCGGGCCATCGTGTTTTGGAAATCGGCACCGGCTCCGGTTTTACAGCGGCAGTCATGGCGACGCTTTCGGGCCGTGTCACGACTGTTGAGCGTTATCGAAAATTATGTGACCGCGCCTTGCAGCAATTTGTAACGCTCAAGCGTGAAAATATCATGGTTAAACACGCTGATGGACGCCATGGCATGCCCGGCGGGCCGTTTGATCGCATCGTGATATGGCTTGCCTGCGAAGATATTCCGCGTCATTTCGTTGAGCTTCTGGCAACGCACGGTGTGCTTATCGCACCGATCGGGCCTGGCGACGGCCAGCAGGTTATGACGCGCATCGCAAAGGTTGGAAGCCGCTTTGAGCAGGAAAATATTATGCCTGTGCGCTATCAGCCATTTATTGAAGGCCTTTCCTCGGTTTTATGACGACTGCGAAGCTCTGGCGATTTCGCGTCGGAATGGCTTTTCGCGCTTATGGTATTTAATTGGTGAATATTTTTTCGAAGAAAGAGGCCTTCTTAACCAGCGAGTAACATTAACGCGTTTTAATGAGTCCAAGTGAGTTTTAGAGTATGGGCGAGTTGAACATGCGTTTTCCGATATTGCAGCATACGTCCGAACGTCTTCTGCGGAATGCAGCGATCGTTCTGATTGCCGGTTTTGGTGCAGGGTGCAGCGCCGATACAATGCGCTTCACGGATGGTCTTTATACCGGCTCCACGCCTAACCAGCGCGTCGTGCAACAGTCAGCCAGCGATAATTATGCGCCGGTGGCGGCTGCGCAACCTGTTTCAAGCGGGTCGGTTCAGCGCAACAGTTTGCCGCCGGTTTCTTCTGCACCTGTTGCCGCGGCGACAGCACAGACAAAGAATCAGATTAATCAGGCGCAAAATGTTGCTGCCAATAAGGTAAACAGTGCTGGAACGCAGATGGCGAGTGCCGCGGGCACTGCAGTCAACGCAAATTCCAAAGTTCTTGGGCAGTTACCGGCCACAGCAAACGGTGTTCCGCTTCCGGCTGCTAACCATGTCACGACGCCTCCGGCGCAAGCTCCGGTCGCAGCAGCGAAGACTGTTGCAGCGGGTGGCTATACGGTCAAGTCTGGCGATTCGCTTTATTCGATTGCGCAAAAGCACAATGTTCCGGTCGAGACGCTCAAGCAGGCGAATGGTCTTACCAATGGTGCAATCCGTGTCGGTCAGTCTCTGACAATTCCATCGGCAGCGGGTGGCACAACACAGGTTGCAGCAGTTGCACCCCAGCCGGTAAAACCAGCTACAGAAGCACCTGTGAAAACAGCTTCGATTGCACCGAATGAAGCATCCAATGTGAAGCCTTATACGCCGCCGCAAGCGAGCAATAAGGTGATCGAAGACGCTGAAAAGGATCAGTCAGCAGCACCATCTTCGACGGGCATCTCTCAGATGCGTTGGCCAGTTCGCGGTCGCGTTCTTGCAAGCTTTGGCCAGCGTGAAGGGACGTCTGTCAATGACGGCATCGACATTATGGTGCCGGAAGGCACCGCCGTTAAGGCCGCCGAAAATGGCGTCGTTATCTATGCGGGCGATGGCTTGAAGGAGTTTGGTCAGACGGTTCTGATTCGCCACGACAATGGTCTGGTGACGGTTTATGGCCACAACAGCCAAATTCTCGTGCAGCGCGGACAGAAGGTTCGCCGCGGTGAAGACATTGCAAAATCCGGCATGAGCGGCAACGCGAAATCGCCAAAGCTGCACTTTGAAGTGCGCAAGAATTCTTCGCCGGTCAATCCATCCAAGTATCTGGAATCCTGATAGGAATTTCATTAAAAAGCAACAAAGGCGGGTTTCAAACCCGCCTTTTTTTGGGTGTTTAAATTGCTTGACCCAGGCGGCCAGCGAGATCCTGAATATATTGCCACGCAACACGGCCAGATCGGTTGCCGCGTGTGGTTGACCAGGTCAGTGCTTCTGCATGCATCGCCTGCGGATCGTAATCCAGCTTGTAATGTGCGGCATAACCGTCGACCATCGCCAGATAGTCATCCTGACTGCACTTATGGAAACCGAGCCACAGACCAAATCGGTCCGACAGCGAAACCTTTTCTTCGATCGCTTCCGATGGATTAACGGCAGTCGAGCGCTCATTATCAATCATATCGCGCGGCATCAGATGGCGGCGATTGGACGTTGCATAGAAAATTACATTGTCCGGGCGGCCTTCAACGCCGCCTTCAAGCGCTGCTTTCAACGACTTATAGGACGTGTCGTCGTGATCGAACGACAGATCATCGCAAAACAGAATGAAGCGATAGGGCGCTTCCTTGATGATGTTCATCAGGGCAGGGAGACTGTCGATATCTTCGCGGTGAATTTCAACGAGCTTGAGTGGTGGTTTGCCAACCATTTCCGCATTGACGCTGGCTTGCGCTGCTTTGACGAGCGATGACTTGCCCATCCCGCGTGCGCCCCAAAGCAGAACATTGTTCGCGGGGTAACCTTTGGCAAAGCGGCGGGTATTATCGACAAGCTGATCGCGGACAAGATCAACGCCGCGAATGAGCGCGATATCAACGCGGTTGACGCGCTTGACCGGATCAAGGGTCAGCCGCTCCGGTGCCCAGACGAAGCAGTCGGCGACTTCAAGGTCCGGGACGCCTGGCTGTGGCGGTGCTATGCGTTCCAGAGCAGCGATCAGGCGATCGAGTTTCTGGCTGAGTATATTTTCCGTCGTCATTCCATACCCTCAGATGATGAGGCTCAGGGCTTAACATGCCACAGCATGCAGGAAAAGTGTTAGACCTTGACTGAGTAAAGTCATCGTCGGTTGCAATTGGCGCACTAACCATTGTAATGCCATTAAGAATTTGTCTTCGAGACTTCAGAGGAGTTCCTAATGTTCGTAACCCCGGCTTTTGCACAAGCCTCCGGCGGCGCCGCTGGACCAGATATGCTCATGAGCATTCTGCCATTCGTTTTGATCTTCGTGATCATGTATTTCCTCATCATCCGCCCACAGCGTACGCAGATGAAAAAGCGTCAGGAAATGCTGGCTGCTGTTCGTCGCGGTGATACGGTTGTCACCGGTGGTGGTATCGTCGGAAAGGTCCTGAAGGTTCATGACGACGGCGAACTCGACGTTGAAATCGCTGAAGGCGTTAAGATCCGCGTTCTGCGCAGCGCTCTTTCGGAAGTGCGCGTTAAGGGCGAACCAGTCGCCGACAACAAAAACAAATAATTTTATAAGACTGATGGAGTCCCGGTAAGGTTTCCATAACCGGGGCTCTATCATTATCGTGCATGTCCCGGCAGCTGCCGTGGTGCTTTCACATGGCTGGAGAGCAGTTCGCGAAATGCGCTCTGGCACGATCTATACAAGCCGAAACGGATTTGTTGCCCGATGCTTTATTTTTCACGTTGGAAATCGGCTTTGATCTGGTTGGCAATCATTGCCAGCTTCATCATAGCGTCGCCTAATTTTTTCTCGCGTGAAACACTGGCCAATCTGCCCGGATTTTTGCCGACAAAGCAGGTGGCGCTTGGGCTCGACCTTTCCGGTGGTTCTCGCCTCATTCTTCAGGTGCAGAATCCTGGCAGCGGCGATCTTGATCGCACCAAAAACATTATGCGGCAGCGCCTTGAAGAACTGGGCTACGGGAGCCCGGTCGTTGAGGAAGAGGGCCGCAACCGTATTCGCGTAGAAGTTCCGGGCCTTTATGACGCTCAGCTTCTAAAAGATATTCTTAGTATCCGGGGTAATCTTTCGTTTCGTGCGGTTGATGACAGCATGTCACCCGACGATGCGATCCGCGGAGCCCCCCCAGCCGACAGCAAGATTATTTATTCCTATGATGATCCGCCGGTTGGTTATCTTGTAAAAAATGAGCCGGTTTTTACCGGTGAAGATGTCACCGATGCAAAAGCCACGCTTTCCGAAGATGATAATGAGCCCGTCATTACACTGACGCTTGATGAGAAGGGGCGCCGCAATCTCGCAGCTGCGACCGCTCATGCTATCGGCAAAAGCTTCGCAATCGTTGTCGACAATCAGGTTGTTTCTGCACCTGTTGTCAGCGAGCCGCTTGATACGGATGAATTGCAGATATCAGGCGCATTCGATCTGCAATCTGCCAATAATATGTCGGTGGTTTTGCGCTCCGGTGCGTTGCCTAAGGCTGTAACGGTTCTCGAAGAACGCACAATTGCATCTGCGCTCGGCGATGATTATGCGAGCGCCGCTGTTTCCGCAGCGCTTCTTGCAGCGTTTCTTGTCGGCCTGTTCATGATCCTGTCCTATGGCGTGCTTGGCGTGATCGCCATGGTCGCGCTCGCCGTCAATGTGATTATCCTTGTGGCAATCATGTCCTTGATCGGCGCATCGATTTCACTGGCCAGTGTGGCCGGTATCGTGCTGATCATTGGCATGGCGGTTGATGCCAATATTCTGATTTATGAGCGTGTGCGCGAAGATCGCCGCAAAGGCTATTCAGTCGTTCAGGCAATGGAATCGGGCTTTTATCGCGCGCTTTCAACCATTGTTGACGCCAATCTTACGACCATGATTGCGGCTCTGGTGCTGTTCTTGATGGGGTCTGGACCGGTTCATGGCTTTGCACTCACCGTCACAATCGGTATTCTCACGACGCTGTTTACGACGCTGACCTTTACGCGTCTGCTGATCGCCCAGTGGGTTCGGACCGCAAAGCCGAAAGAAATTCCGAAGCGCCGTTTGAAGCTCGTTCCAACCGTTACGCATATTCCGTTTATGCGTCTTCAGTTCGTGACGCTTGGCATCTCGGTTCTTGCATGCGCAATCGTTGTCGCGCTGTTCGTCAATATCGGCATCAACTACGGTATTGATTTCCGTGGTGGCTCGATGGTGGAGTTGCAGGCGCGCAGCGGGGATGCAAATCTGCCTGATATTGAAGAACGCATGAGCGAGCTTAATATTGACAGTGCACGTGTTCTTCCCGCCAAATCGCCACGCTCGGCTCTTGTGATCATCGGCAGTCAGGAAGTTGGCGACGATGCGGAACAGACAGTTGCAGTCAAACTGCGCGGCGAATTTGAGCCGGATTATTCGTTCCAGCGCGTTGAAGTTGTCGGGCCTACTGTTTCCGAGCAACTCTCCCAGGCAGGTCTTTTGGCGCTGTTTTTGTCGTTGGCCGGTATCTTTGTCTATGTCTGGATCCGATTCCGCTGGCAGCTGGCGCTCGGTGCGGTTCTTTCGACGCTCCATGACGTTATCATTCTTGCGGGTGTGTTCATTGTCTTCCGTATGGAATTCAATCTCTGGAGCGTAGCAGCGGTTCTGACGATTATTGGTTATTCGCTCAACGATACGATCGTGATCTATGACCGCGTGCGTGAAAATTTGAAGCGCTACAGCAGTGCGCCACTGCCTGCGATTATTGACGCTTCCATCAATCAAACCCTCTCGCGAACATTACCGACAGCCTTTGTGACTTTCATTGCGCATGTTCCGCTCTATATGTTCGGTGGTGCTGATATTCGCATGTTCGCATTGGCATTGAGTGTAGGGATTATCGTAGCGACTTATTCTTCGATCTTTATTGCAGCGCCTCTGCTCGTGCAGTTCGGCCTCAAGCCGCGTGCAGCCGATGGTGATGATGCAATGGGCGACGATCTTGCGAAGTCGCTCAATCTGGATAACTAAAATGGTAAAAGGCATAGAAATTCGAGAGGCTCACTTTCCGGGCCGTGCACCCATTGATGCATATGGCAATGGCGGTTTCCGCTTTGCAGAGATGTCTCATATTGGCTCGATCCTGTGCTTGCCGTCAGGCATTCATGGCTGGCAACCACACACGCCGCCGGTCCTGTCGTGTGATGATCTCGGCGCTATTCTCGAACAGGCAAATGACATCGAAATTCTTCTGGTAGGCACCGGAATGGATCTGCGCCGTATTCCCGAGGATGTTCGCGCTTTGCTGCGCGAGCATCGTATTTCGTCTGATCCAATGAGCACGGGCGCTGCTGTGCGCACCTATAATGTGCTGATTGCGGAAGATCGTGCCGTTGCGGCCGCACTCATTGCGGTAGACTGATTTCCATGAACCAGAATGAAGACCATTGCCTGACGCTTCTGCGCGAAGCCGACCGGGATCGTTATCTTTCAGTGCTTTATGCGCCAGAAGACAAACGTGGCGGGTTAGCAGCGCTTTATGCTTTTAACGTAGAAATTGCCCGCATTCGTGATCTGGTGCATGAGCCACTACCCGGTGAAGTGCGTCTGCAATGGTGGCGTGATCTCATCAATGGTGAAGAACGCGGAAGCGCGGATGCGCATCCGGTTGCAGCAGCCCTGATCGACACGATCAATAAATATGATCTGCCGCGCGTGCCTTTCGATAATTATTGCGAAGCGCGCATTTTCGATCTCTACGATGACCCGATGCCAAGCCGGAATGATCTGGAAGGCTATTGCGGCGAAACCGCTTCGGCACTGATCCAGCTTGCTGGGTTTATTCTTGATCGTGATGCTGCCCAACAGCATACTGAAACGATTGGCCATGCGGGTGTTGCACAGGCGGTGTCAGGGCTCTTGCGTCTAATGCCTGTTCATCGTCGTCGTGGGCAGCTTTATGTGCCTGGGGATATGTTGCAGGCGGTTGGCGTGACGCGTGACGCCTTCCTCGGTAATGAAGATAAATCTGCGCATGAGCGCGTGATCACTGTTATGACCGCGCTTGCACGCGAGCATCTGGCATTTTTTGACAAGGCCAAAAAGAACCTGCCTAAAAGTCTCGGTCCGGCATTTCTGCCGATGGCACTTGTTCCTGATTATCTCAAGTCCGTTGAACGGCTTGGTGGTAAAGCTGCCGATCAGGTCGCCGATCTCTCAGCCATACGCAAACAATGGCTGATGTTTCGCGCTAATTTTTAAAAAGAGGCGGTTTTCTGCGTAAGAAAACCGCCTTATCACTTTGATTTATAATCTCTTTCGAAATTATGCGTCGCTATCAAGCCATTGCTTGAAATCGCTGAGTGCGCGTTGAGACAAGGCGCGCTTTTTAGCAATCGTCTTTTCCTTGCCGCGCAGCCGCGTGCCTTCCGGCTTTGGTACGTCGATTGGTGGAAACAGGCCAAAATTCACATTCATTGGCTGGAATGAGCGTTTGCCGGGTTCATCGTCGTCAGCAACGATGTGGCCTCCCGTAATGTGGCCGAGCAGGGCACCAAAAGCGGTGGTCTGCGGTGGCGCAACAGGCGTCTTGCCGAGCTTTTCAGCAGCGGTAAAACGTCCGGCCAGGAGACCAATAGCCGATGATTCGACATAACCTTCACAGCCGGTAATCTGGCCAGCGAAACGCAGATTTTCGCGAGACTTCAACCGCAGCACATTATCAAGCAGCACTGGCGAGTTAAGGTACGTGTTGCGATGCAGACCACCCAGACGCGCAAACTCGGCATTCTCAAGACCGGGAATCATTTTGAAGATGCCGGTCTGGGTGCCGTACTTAAGCTTCGTCTGAAAGCCGACCATATTATAGAGCGTGCCCAGCGCATTATCCTGGCGCAACTGCACAACCGCATAGGCCTTGACCGTCGGATTATGCGCGTTGGTCAGGCCCATCGGCTTCATCGGGCCGTGACGCAGTGTTTCAGCACCACGCTCGGCCATAACTTCGATTGGCAGGCAGCCATCGAAATAGGGCGTGCCTTCCCATTCCTTGAAATCGGTCGTATCGCCTTCAATGAGGGCTGCAACGAAAGCCTCATACTGCTCCTTATCCATGGGGCAGTTGATATAATCCTTGCCGGTGCCGCCGGGACCGACCTTGTCATAGCGCGACTGGAACCAGCACACATCCATATTGATCGAATCAAAGTGAATGATCGGCGCAATGGCATCGAAGAAGGCGAGCGCATCAGCACCTGTCTGTTCCTGAATGGCTTTCGCAAGAGCCGGTGCCGTTAACGGACCGGTTGCTACAATCGTTGTGCCCCATTCTTCCGGGGGCAGGCCGGTGATTTCTTCGCGCTCTATGCTAATCAGCGGGTGCGCTTCGAGTTTCGCTGTCACTGCCTGCGAAAAGCCCTCGCGGTCAACTGCGAGTGCGCCACCAGCCGGAACCTGATGCGCGTCGGCGCACGCCATGATCAGCGAACCGGCAAGACGCATTTCGGCATGAAGCACGCCGACAGCATTGGTTTCTGCGTCGTCAGAGCGGAAGGAGTTCGAACAGACGAGTTCTGCAAGCTGCTCCGTCTTATGCGCATCTGTGCCGCGAACCGGCCGCATTTCATGCAGAACCACAGGCACGCCGGCCTGCGCAATTTGCCACGCGGCTTCGGAGCCTGCGAGACCGCCACCAACGACATGTACGGGGGAGAGATTGGTATCTTTTGACATGGCAAATCCCTTACCTTCTTTGCCTGTCGCCTTCAATGGGAGAAGAGCCCAGCAGTTCGGAAAGAGTACCACAAAAACAAATGGCATCCGGCGCGGGAGGAGGTGCGACGGATGCCATTATTGTCAGACCGGAATTGGGAGGAGGAGAGACCGGTCTTAGTATCGCAAAGCATGGGAGGAGGAGTGCTTTGCGACAAACCGGGCCTGATGGGAGGAGGATTCAGGCCCAGCAAAATGAATTCTATTTAGCGAGCCTTGGACTGACGCGCTACATAAGGAATGTCTGCGCGGGAAATGCCGAGGTCGTTGAGTTCGCGAGTCGAAAGCTGGTTGAGCTCATTGACAGTATCGCGGTAACGGCGCCAGTTGTTGTAAGAGCGTACGAGGTTCATGGTATTATTCCTTCATCGTTGAGGAACTGTGGTTCAATTCATCTTTTCTGTGTTCATGATATAACGCATTGTTTTCGTTAGTTGCAGGCCCGAGTTTGCATAGCTGCCTTGCGGGTTCTGCAACACACGCTAAATCGATTAGACTGGTCGGGCACAAATTTGCCTCAAACTGATTTGCGTTGCCTCTTTGCCAGCTGGCGAGTTTCCTATATGTTCCCAATCACTTGAATTAAATTTAGCATCAACAGATAGATCGTTCAGGAGTTGTTTTGTCGTTTTCAGTTTCCGTAGAGCGCCTGATCGAGCGTTGGCAGGATGACGGCCTTATCGACGCCGAAACCGCCTCGCGTCTCAATGTTGATCTTAAAAAACGGGGACCACGCTTCAGTCTTGGCTCGGTGCTGGCCACACTGGGGGGGCTGCTGCTCGGTGCCGCTGTCATCATGCTGATTGCCGCCAACTGGCAGGACATGCCGCGCATCATGCGGATCGGTCTTGTCTTCGCGCTTATCTGGGCCTGTTATCTCGGTGGTGCATGGCGGCAATTGCGTGGCGACAAAGTGCTTCCGCAGGCCCTTTATATCGTTGGCGCTGCATCATTTGGTGCAGGTATCGCGCTTGTCGGTCAGATGTATCATCTGTCGGGCGATGTGCATTTGGCAGCACTTGTCTGGACCGGTGGCGTCTTAGCCGCTGCCTTGCTGTTGCGCTCGTCCGTTCTGACAGCGTTTGGTGCGGGCGTGGCCTGCTTCTATCTCTTCACCTATGTATATGACAATAATTATGGTGATCTCAGTTACCGCCTGATTGGACCGCTGCTCGTGCTGATTGGCGCTGCTGTGGCGCGCTATACCCGATCCCGTCATGCGGCGCATTTGTGGTGCCTGTTTGTACTTGGCTGGGCGTTACTTCTTTATGTCGAGAATGAAAACCGTATGATTCTCGGCTTGATGCTTCTGTTCGGCATGGCATTCATGCTGGCGGATGCTTTCGCACATGATGCACTTCAGAAGCTGACGCGCTTTGCGCATCCTCTTGCGTCTTACGGTCTGCTGCTCGCATTGCTGGCGCTTGGCATCTTGCAGGTTGACAGAATGTTCTCTTATTCCACGCCCGAGGGCATAGCGCATGATGTTATTTATGGCATCTTCGTTCTCGCACTTTCTATTGGAGCGCTTGCAATATGCGGACGCGACAATGGCAGTTTGCGTTCTATTGCTTATGCGGCCTTCTCGTTTGAAGTGCTGTATCTGGCCTTTGCGACGGTTGGTTCGATGATCGGCACGTCAGGATTTTTCCTTACAGCCGGTATTCTGGTGCTTCTTCTCGCTGCTTTTGTGCGCCGTATGGAAAACAGGTTCGGCCGAAAGCGCGGGCCGGAGGTGCAGCAATGAGTGTTATGAAAAGCAAATGGCTTTATGCAGGTGCGGTTGCGGCCGCATTGCTTCAAACAGGCATTTTATATTCGAGTATTGAAAAGCGCGCCTCTGTGCTGCGGTCTGGCCATGAAGTGGTGTTGCAAACCCAGCCAGTCGATCCTCGCGATTTGATGCGTGGCGATTATGTCATCCTCGGCTATGATATTTCGACGATTGCGCTGACGCGCATTCAAGGAAAACCTCCCCGCGATGCTCGCGATGTCTATGTGGCGCTGAAACCCGATGCTAACGGCATATGGCATTTTTCACGCGCGGCTTTCGTGCCTTTCACGGACCTCGCTTCTGATGAAGTGCAGATTCATGGGGAATCAAATTATGTAATCCCTGATTATTCCGATGCCACCATCAACCTGCGCTACGGCATAGAACGCTATTATGTGCCCGAAGGTGAGGGGCGTGAGATCGAAGACAGCCAGCGAGATTTAAGCATTACAGCGGTGGTTGCCATCGACGATAAGGGCACAGCTGTCATGAAGGCTTTGCGTGATAATGGTGTGCCGCTTTACGAAGAGCCGCTTTATTAATATCGCTGCTTTCGAAAAGGGGCTTGGCTCTTGCGACAGGATCGCTATATAGGGGCAGAAAGCACGAAAGCGCTTCGGCTTGAAAGAGCTGGCAAATCAATGCCGGTAAAAAGGCTTTTTTCCTTTGAACCGGGAAAATTGAATGATATAGAGACGCGCGCTTTCGAGGGCAGTTCAATATCTGAGACGAATTCAGTGCGTTCGGTTGAATGCACTTCGGCTTAGAAGCGGATATGGCGAAATTGGTAGACGCACCAGATTTAGGTTCTGGCGGGAGACCGTGGGGGTTCGAGTCCCTCTATCCGCACCAACTGCTGCAAGGCAACAGAATTTCTCTCCCGCGACAAGGCACATAGGCCGGCAACGGCGGGACAATGACAAGAAGTGAAGGTTTGAACATGCAGGTTACCGAAACGCTCAATGAAGGGCTGAAGCGCGAGATTAAAGTCGTGGTTCCGGCCGGAGATCTCGAAGCCAAGCTCTCTGAGCGGCTCGAAACTGCGCGTGGTCGCGCCAAGATTAACGGTTTCCGTCCAGGCAAGGTGCCAACGGCACACCTGCGCAAGACCTACGGCAAGTCCTTCATGGCTGAGATCGTGAACGAAATCCTCAACGATTCGTCGCGTTCGATTCTTGCGGACCGCAACGAAAAGTCGGCAACGCAGCCCGTCGTTTCGATGTCGGAAGACGAAAAAGAAGCTGAAAAGGTTCTCGACGGCAAGGCCGATTTCGTTTTCTCGCTGACCTACGAAGTTCTGCCAACGATCGAAGTCAAGGACTTCACGAAGATCGCTGTCACCCGTGAAGTCGTCGATATTTCGGAAGAAGAAGTTGACGAACAGGTCAAGCGCGTTGCTGCTTCGACCCGTACCTTTGAAGCAAAGAAGGGTAAGGCCGAAAACGAAGATCGCGTAACGATCGACTATCTCGGCAAGCTCGATGGTGAACCATTTGAAGGCGGCGCAGACACCGATGCGCAGCTCGTTCTTGGTTCGGGACAGTTCATTCCTGGCTTTGAAGAGCAGCTTATTGGCCTCAAGGCTGGCGACGAGAAGGTTATCAACGTAACTTTCCCTGCTGAATACGGTGCGGCGCACCTCGCAGGTAAGGAAGCAACCTTCGACATCACCGTAAAAGGCGTTGAAAAGGCTGGCGAACTCGTTCTCGACGATGAAACCGCTAAGAAGCTCGGTATTGAGTCGCTTGAGCGTCTGCGTCAGGTTGTTCGCGAACAGATCGAAAGCCAGTACGGACAGATCACCCGTCAGAAGGTAAAGCGTCAGATTCTTGACGCGCTTGATGGCGATTACCAGTTTGAAACCCCGGAAAAGCTTGTTGAAGCCGAATTCAACAACATCTGGCAGCAGATCAACTTCGACCTGCAGCAGGCTGGCCGCTCCTTCGAAGACGAAGAAACCACGGAAGAAGCTGCTCGCGAAGAGTATCGCAAGCTTGCTGAACGTCGCGTTCGTCTCGGTCTGGTTCTCTCCGAAATCGGCGAAAAGGCTGGCGTAGAAGTTTCTGAAGAAGAACTGCAGCGCGCTGTCTTTGATCAGGTACGCCGCTACCCAGGTCAGGAAAAGGAAATCTACGAATTCCTGCGCAAGACGCCGGATGCCGTTGCGAACCTCCGCGCGCCAATCTTTGAAGAAAAGGTCGTTGACCATCTGCTCGCAAACATCAACGTGACCGACAAGAAGGTCTCGAAGGAAGAGCTGACCGCAGAAGACGAAGATGCAGCTTCGGAAGCAAAGCCAGCCAAGAAGGCTGCGCCTAAGAAGAAGGCCGCTCCTAAGAAGAAGGCAGAAGAAAAGTCCGACGAGGCTTAATTCTTTTCACGCCCACTTTATCAGAAGGCCGCGCAATGCGCGGCCTTTTTCGTTTCATCTCCTGCAATTGATTGGCCGAAAAGCTTGCATCGTTGAGGGCTTTGTTCTAGCCAGTATGCAATCCGTTTTTAGCTCAATCCGAATATTTGCGAGCCAGCATGTCCCTTATCGATACGCGTATACCTGAACCAAAACGTTTCATTTCTGGCGCAACTGGCGACTGGGAAGTGGTCATCGGCATGGAAGTCCATGCGCAGGTTACGTCCGAGTCGAAGCTGTTCTCCGGTGCCTCCACATCCTTTGGTGCTGATCCGAATGCCAACGTATCTCTGGTTGATGCTGCCATGCCAGGCATGTTGCCGGTGATTAATCTTGAATGCGTCAAACAGGCTGTCCGTACAGGCATTGGTCTGAATGCGCAGATCAATCTCAAGTCGGTTTTTGATCGCAAAAACTATTTCTATCCCGATCTGCCGCAAGGCTATCAGATTTCGCAGTTCAAGCAGCCGATTGTTGGCGAAGGCAAGATCATGATCTCCGTTGGTCCTGACAACAAGGGCCAGTTCGAAGATGTTGAGATCGGCATTGAGCGTCTGCATCTCGAACAGGATGCGGGCAAGTCGCTGCACGACCAGCATCCAACCATGTCCTATGTCGATCTGAATCGTTCCGGTGTGGCGCTGATGGAAATCGTTTCCAAGCCAGACCTGCGTTCGTCTGACGAAGCACGTGCTTATCTGACCAAGCTGCGCACGATTGTTCGCTATCTCGGCACCTGTGACGGCAATATGGACGAAGGCTCGATGCGCGCTGATGTGAACGTCTCCGTTCGTCGTCCGGGCGGTGAATTCGGCACGCGTTGCGAAATCAAGAACGTCAATTCGATCCGCTTTGTTGGTCAGGCGATTGAAGTTGAAGCACGTCGACAGATTGCTATTCTGGAAGACGGTGGTTCAATCGATCAGGAAACCCGCCTGTTTGATCCTGTAAAGGGCGAAACCCGTTCGATGCGCTCAAAAGAAGAAGCGCATGACTATCGCTATTTCCCGGACCCCGACCTTCTACCGCTCGAATTCGATCAGGCTTTCGTTGATGCGCTTGCCACTGATTTGCCTGAGTTACCCGATTTCAAAAAAGACCGCTTGGTCGAAACGCTCGGCATTTCGGTTTATGACGCTTCGATTCTCGTCTCGGAAAAGGCAATTGCAGACTATTACGAAGCGGTGAGTGAGGGTCGTGACGGCAAGCTGGCTGCAAACTGGGTCATCAATGATCTTCTTGGCGCATTGAACAAGGCTGGCAAGGACATTGAAGAATCGCCTGTTTCGCCAGCGCAGTTGGGCGGCATCATCGATCTGATCAAGGACGGAACAATTTCCGGCAAGATTGCCAAGGAACTCTTTGAGATCGTCTGGAATGAAGGTGGCGATCCGAAGAGCCTCGTTGAAGAACGCGGTATGAAACAGGTCACGGATACCGGTGCGATTGAGAAAGCCGTTGACGATATTATCAGCGCCAACCCGGACAAGGTTGAACAGGCCAAGGCCAAGCCAAGCATGGCGGGTTGGTTCGTTGGTCAGGTGATGAAGGCAACAGGCGGCAAGGCCAACCCGCAGGCCGTCAATGATCTGGTTAAGTCCAAGCTTGGGATTGAAGAATAATGTGGGTTCGCAGCGCCAGTGAGGCCGATCTGAAGGCTGTGCACGAGTTGCTGGTTTCGACTTGGCATGCGACCTTCGATGACGTTCTTGGCCGGGAGACGGTCGACGCCGTTACCGGAAAATGGCACTCGGTTGCAGCACTCAAAGCCAATCTCAAGAAGCCATATTCGGAATTTATCGTTGCAGATAACGGCGAGGGCGGTATCGATGGAATGGCTTTTGCAAGCCAGACCGGAGAAGGCAAAGCCTCGCTGCACCAGCTTTATGTGCGCCCCGAAGCGCAGGTACAGGGCATCGGCACAATGCTTCTGGCAGAAGTCGAAATGGCTTTCCCGGGTGTGAACACGATGCGCCTTGAAGTGATTGAGCGCAATGAAAAGTCGGTTCGTTTCTATGAGCGCAAAGGCTATGCGCGGGTTGGGCGCAGTGAAGATTGGGGTGATCCCAATTGCAAGGAACCGGTGCTGATTATGGAAAAGTCTCTTGAAGGCTGGAGCATGTAGGAACGCGTTGCTGCCGCTTCATACTCTTGTGACAGCGGCAACTTGCCCCTTGCGTTGCGCGTTTGATAGGGCCATAAGCGTTGAAAACCCGGCAGTTTTACTGCCTGTGGCAATAACGGATCTGGATAGGTCATGAAGAAATTTCTTACGCAAGTCTTCACATGGTGGAATGGCCAGACACTTGGCACCCGCTTTCATACCTGGCGCAAAGGCGAACGGGTTGGTGAAGACGAGTTCGGCAATATTTACTATCAGGGTGGTAAAGACTCTGAAGGTCGTACACGCCGCTGGGTCATTTTCAATGGCTATGCGGAAGCAAGTGCTATTCCTCCGGGCTGGCATGGCTGGATGCATCACCGTGTTGATACACCGCCAAGCAAGGAAGATTACAAGCCGCGCGACTGGCAGAAGCCACATTTGCAGAACCTGACAGGTTCGCCGCTGGCTTATCGTCCAAAAGGTGCTATCGCGATTCCGGGAACGCAGCCTGCGGAACGCCCGCGCGTGACCGGCGAATACGATGCCTGGACACCGGGCAGCTAAGTTTTATGAAAAGATCGGCGTGTGGTTTACCGCCGGTCTTTTTCTTTAGCGTCATACTGCAAAAGCCCTGAGGATAGATGTTTGCGAAGCATTGTTGCTTGCAGCTGGGCTACGAATCGTCACAATTGGCGATTAGAAACGATTGCGGCTCTATATTTAACCAGATTGTACGGATATCCGTTTTGACGAAGCATTCTCCCGGCACGGCTGTTAACGGAAAGAACTGGATAATGAGTGCTGCGAAACTCGCTTTGCTCACAGCTCTCGCTGGTACATTGAGCTTTAATACAGCCTATGCAGAGCGCATTTCCAATCCTGTTGCCGAATTTTCGGGGTTGGACAAGATCACTGGGCGCATCACAACCTTTGATGTTTATATCAATGAGACAGTGCAATTTGGTGCGCTGCAGGTAACGCCCAAGGTTTGCTATTCTCGCACTGAGAATGAGGCACCGCGCACAGATGCCTTTGTCGAAGTTGATGAAATCACACTTGACCGAAAAATCCGCCGGATTTTTACAGGCTGGATGTTTGCGGATAGTCCTGGCTTGAACGCCGTTGAACACCCGATTTATGACGTATGGCTGAAGAACTGCAAGCAGTCTTCTGACGTCCCGCCGCCTGATCAACGCAAATAATCTTGAGATTCAGAATAAAGCTGTTCCCTGAAGCGCGTCTTCGAGCAGCTTTTCATATTTCTTGCGCCGGACTTCGATCGCACCGAAGCGCTCAAGATGCGCGGTCGTGAACTGGGTATCGAGCAGCACAAAGCCCTGCCGCTTCAGATGTTCCACCAGAAAAGCGAGGCAGACCTTTGATGCGTCACGCTTGCGCGTAAACATGCTCTCGCCAAAGAAAGCGCGTCCCAGCGTAACGCCATAAAGTCCACCCACGAGCTTACCCTCATGCCACGCTTCAACGGTGTGGCAATGACCGGCATCAAAAAGCTGACCATAAGCTTCGCGAATTGGCCCGTTAATCCATGTGCGTGCTCGTTCGCCGGTGCCGCTTGCGCAGCCGTCGATAACTCCCTCGAAATCGCTGTCGAGACGGATTTCAAAAACTGCTTGCCGGATGGTTTTTTGCAGGCTTTTCGGAACGTGAAAGCCATCAAACGGGATGATGCCGCGCTTTTCAGGACGAACCCAGAAAATCTCCGGGTCATCCGCTTCTTCTGCCATCGGAAAAACTCCGGTGGCGTAGGCCCGCAGGAGCAACTCCGGGTCGATTGAATAGTCGTCCGGGGAAGCTCCTGCGGTCACTTTACTTATGCACCTGGTGTTTCAGACTGCTTAGCCAGATATTTTTCCAGCCAATGAATGTCGTAGTCGCCATTGGCGATGTCCTGATTGGAAATCAGGTCCTGGAACAGGGGCAGGGTCGTCTTGACACCATCGACCACGAACTCATCAAGTGCGCGACGCAGACGCATCATGCATTCAACGCGGTTGCGGCCATGAACGATGAGCTTGCCGATGAGGCTGTCATAGTAAGGCGGGATGCGGTAGCCGGAATAGACGCCCGAATCCACACGAATGCCAAGGCCACCCGGCGTATGGTAATGCGTGATCAGACCCGGTGAAGGCGTAAAGTTACGCGGATCTTCCGCATTGATACGGCATTCAATGGCATGACCGGAGAAGCGGACTTCATCCTGCTTGACCGAAAGACCGAGACCTGCTGCCACACGGATCTGCTCGTGTACGAGATCAATGCCGGTGATCGCTTCGGTAACCGGATGCTCCACCTGCAAACGGGTGTTCATTTCGATGAAATAGAACTCGCCGTTTTCATATAGGAACTCAATCGTGCCAGCACCGCGATAGCCCATGTCGGCAACAGCATTGGCGCAGACCATGCCGATCTTGTCACGTGCTTCAGCGTTCAACGCTGGGGAATTGGCTTCTTCCCAAACCTTCTGGTGGCGGCGCTGCAACGAGCAGTCGCGTTCGCCCAGATGGATTGCATTGCCTGCACCATCGCCCATCACCTGAACTTCGATGTGACGCGGCTTTTCGAGGTATTTCTCGATATAGACTGCATCGTCACCAAATGCCGCACCCGCTTCGGTGCGAGCGGTTGAGAGAGCGACTGAGAGGTCTTCCTCGGTGCGTGCAACCTTCATGCCGCGACCACCACCGCCGGCGGATGCCTTGATGATGACCGGATAGCCGATTTCTTTTGCGATGCGCTTGGCTTCGTTTTCGTCGGTTACGCCGCCATCTGAACCCGGAACGACTGGAATGCCAAGGCGCTTAGCCGTGCGCTTGGCTTCAATCTTGTCGCCCATGATACGGATATGCGAAGAGGTTGGTCCGATGAAGGTAATGCCGTGTGCTTCAAGAATTTCAGCAAACTTAGCATTTTCCGACAGGAAGCCGTAGCCCGGATGGATTGCATCCGCGCCTGTGATTTCGCAAGCGGCAACGATTTGATGAATATTCAGATAGCTGTCGCGTGATGGAGGCGGTCCAATGCACACACTTTCGTCCGCAAGGCGAACATGCATCGCATCGGCGTCTGCCGTGGAATGAACTGCGACCGTCTTGATGCCCAGTTCTTTACAAGCCCTGAGCACGCGAAGAGCGATTTCGCCACGATTGGCTATGAGTATCTTTTGAAACATTGCGCTTTGCTGCCCGTTCATTGAATAAGCCGAAATTCTTCTGACCAGATCGTCGTCTTATTCGATGACGACCAGCGGCTCGCCGAATTCGACGGGCTGTGCATCTTCGATCAGAATAGCCTTGACTGTACCGGCGCGCGGAGCGGCGATCTGGTTCATGGTCTTCATGGCTTCGATGATCAGAAGGGTCTGGCCTTCCTTAACCTGTGTGCCAACTTCGATGAAGTTGCGTGCGCCGGGAGCAGGCGCCAGATAGGCGGTGCCGACCATTGGTGAAGGAACAGCGTTCTTGCTGAGTTCTGCCTTGGTTGGCTCTGCGGCAACAACAGCAGCGACAGGCGCTGGGGCCGCGGCGGGTGCTGCCTGCATCACGGTGGCAGCCGCCTGAACCGTTACCTTGCGCGAAACGCGAATACGCAGATCGCCATGCTCGACTTCAATGTCGGTCAGGTCGGTTTCATTGAGAATGTCCGCGAGATCGCGGATTGTTTCTTTGTCGATGACGGATGATTTGCTGGACATATCAGGCCCCTTTACGCTTGCCCGTTGTTTTCTTCTTCTTTGGCAATTGCCGCGAGTGCGCGCAGGCCGAGCAGGTATCCTTCCGCGCCAAAACCGCAGATAACGCCTTTGGCGACTGCGGAGACATAGGAGTGATGCCGGAAAGCTTCACGCGCATGAATATTAGAAAGATGCACTTCCACGGCCGTAACCTTGGCCGAGCGGATGGCATCGTGAATAGCAACCGAAGTATGACTGTATGCAGCCGGATTGATCAGGACATAGGCGTTTTTCTCGCCTGCTTCCTGAATCCAGCTCACCAGCTCACCTTCATAATTGGTCTGGCGAAAATCGATAGCAAGGCCCCATTGTTCAGATTCGCGTTTGCAGCTCGCTTCGATATCATCGAGCGTTGCCACACCGTAGATGCCCGGCTCGCGCTTCCCCAGAAGGTTGAGATTGGGACCATTCAGAACAAAAACCGTTTTTACCATGTTCATCCGTTGTGGATTACGGGCCTATTACGAAATTTCGACTACACTTCGCATTTCATATAGAGGGCTTAGACGCAAGCTGAAACCCTCTAAATCAATGCTAATGTTTCACCACCGCGTTTTTCCCGCTATTCTTTGTGGAATGAACGCAATATGTGGCGAAAATAGTCATTTATACGCTCTGATTAAGTGATTGCGCGTCCTCGAAAATCAAGAAGATGCGATCTCAATCAGGCTAGCTTTTGTTTGCCGAGCGTGCGGCTGCGATTCTTTCGATCAAACCTTCGGCACCAATTGCACCCGGAACAAGTTCGTTTCCGATGATGTAAGACGGCGTTCCGGTGATGTTGAGCTTTTGGGCAAGCTGATAGGTTGCCTGGAAAGCCTTGGTGATGGCTGGATCTTTCATCTTTTCACGAAGCTGTGTTTCATCCGCTCCGAGCTTGACCGCGTCAGCTATCGCAGACGCTTCCGTTGCGCGTTCCTGTGCACCGAGAAGAAGCTCATGATATTCGACGTATTTTTCGGGCATCAAAGCTCTGAAAGCTTGTGCCACGACATGTGCGCGCATGGAATCCGGGCCGAGAATTGGGAATTCCTTCATCACGAAGCGCACATTCGGATCGTTTTTGAGAATGGCTTCCATGTCGGGCAGGGCACGTTTGCAGTAGCCGCAGTTATAATCGAAAAACTCATAAACAGTGACATCACCGTTTGGATTGCCAAACACAGCGTCATGCGCTGGATTGAAGAGCTGGTCTTTGCTGGAAGCCAGGATTTGCTTGACCTGTTCCTGCGCGGCCTCTGCCTGCTTGGTTTCAAGCGCCGTCTGCACCTCGACCATGATTTCAGGGTTCTGCAACAGATAGTTGCGAATAATGTTCTCAATGCCCTGTTGGGTCATTGCGGGGTTAGCCGTCGCGACGACAGGGGCTACCGGCGCGGCCTGATTGGCTGTACTGCCTGCATAAAAACCCAGAGCAAGGGCTGCGGCGCCAACAACGCCACCAGCGATCGAGCCCAAAATCACATTCTTCATAACTTTCACTTTCTTACGTGCTGAAAAGCTGTGCAGGACATCGATGCCAAGCCTAGCTGATATAGCGTCTGTGCTGATTATTTTTTAGCCTTTGCGTTGATAATATCCTGCGCACGCAACCAGTCGGGCGTTCCCCGCTTAAGCTGTTTTTGCGCACGGATCGCAAATATCTGCGCCTGTTGTAGGTTCCCGGAATAATAGTTCATGTCCGCGGTCGCAAGGTCTGCGCGTGCCATGTCCCCTGACTGGCCGTAGGCTTGTGCCAGAAACCCATATCCGCCGGGGAATTCCGGGTCCGCAGCGATGCCGGCTTTCAATTCTCTGATGGCCGCAGGCATATTGGCTTTGTTACCCGTGAGCATCAAGGCACGACCATAGCTCATGCGAAGCAATGGCGACTTGCGTGTATCGAGCGAGACTGCGCGCTGGAAAGCCTTGGCAGCAGCTTCTGGATTGTTCGCCTTGATCAGAACTTCTCCCATCATTTCCTGAAAATACGGATTCTTCGGTTGTTCTTTAATCAGCGCTTCGAATTTTGGTATTGCGGAGCGTGCGGAACCGTTCAGATAAGTTGTAATCGCGTTGCCATATCGGGCGGGTAAGCCGCCGGGATTGGCGCGGAACATGCGCTGCAATGCGCCCATATTATTGGAATAGGCTGCGATCTTGGCGCGCGCCATGTCATGTCGGAGCTGGAGAGCGGGTGAATCGACCTTGTTGAAATTCGGGCTCTTCTTCGCAAGCTCCTCAAGATTGGCAATGCGTTCGCGCGGCAGCGGGTGGCTGATGCGATACTGGTCGATCTGCGTGCCGGAAAGCGAAAGCGCAGATGCAAAACGCTGGAACGTATCCAGCATACCCTTCGTGGATTGGCCTGTTGCATTGAGATAATTCACAGCCAGCCGATCTGCGGTGATTTCTTCGGTGCGCTGATAGCTGAGCAGGCTACGCATTGCCATTTCAGAACTGCCCATAGCAATGCCGCCACCAGCACCGGCAGCAGCACTGCTACCGGTTGCTGCACCTGCAACACCGGCCCCAACACCCAAAAGCATACCGATAACGGCCATGGTGCGTGCGCGGCTTAATTGTTCACGCAGCCGGTCCTGATGACCACCTGCAATGTGGCCCGCTTCATGCGCAATCACGCCGATGATTTCATTGGGCGTTTCCGCCTGCATGATTGCACCGGTATTGATAAAAATACGGCGACCATCAACGAAGGCGTTGAAACTCTGCGAATTGACCAGGATGACGCGGACACCGCGTCCGCCAAGTTTTGCTGCTTTGAGAATGGGGGCTGCGTAATCTGCAACCAGCGCTTCAATTTCAGCATCGCGAACAATCGGAACACCGCCGCCGCGCGATTGCGCCTCTGCAGGCAGTATGCCTGTCACAGCCACAGCGAGGGCTGCAAATGCGGCCACTGAGCGGCGCATCATAGTTTGAAAGGAAATCGCTTTGGCTGAGAAAGTTGCAGTCATACTTTCCATATTGCCCCTCATTCTCCTCAAATCTGGCTTATAATTAATAGGGTTTTGGTGCGAATCTTAGCACTTCCATATGTCTCTAATTATCTTAAATCAAACTTCATCGCTGTTTTTACTATAGCGCTGTTGCTTTACCAATCCGGCGATTATAGGGCGGGGGAGTTGAATTGCATTCACCGCTTTTCTGGAGGCCAAGTTGAATATTCTTTCCAACCGTAGCGCAGTCGAACCGTTTCACGCCATGGATGTTCTGGCGGAAGCCAATCGTCGTCGTGCTGCGGGCCATCCGATGATTTCGATGGCAGTCGGGCAACCGGCAGACCCGGCACCGCAAGCCGTCCGGCTGGCTGCGGAGCGTGCACTGAAAGATGGCCGCATCGGTTATACGGATGCGCTTGGCCTGATTGAACTGCGCGAAGCGATTGCTGAGCATTATGCGCACAACTATGGTGTGTCGGTTTCTCCGGAACGCATTGCGATTACCACAGGGTCGTCAGCAGCCTTTAATCTAGCATTTCTCGTCTATTTCGACCCCGGTGATCGCGTTGCGATCACGCGTCCGGGCTATCCAGCTTATCGCAATATCCTGAAGGCTCTTGGTCTTGAGGTGGTGGAAATTGCCAATGAGGGCGGAGCATCCGGCGCGTTGACGGCAAAGGCGCTTGCCGCAGCCCACGCAGAAAAGCCGTTGAAAGGGGTGCTTTTTGCAAGCCCTGCCAACCCAACGGGCGCGGTGATTGACAAGCCCGAACTCAAAGCAATCATTGAGACCGCGCAGGATCTTGGCATCCGCGTTATTTCTGATGAAATCTATCACCGCCTTTCCTATGAGAAGGAAGATGTGACGGCATTGCAGATGTCAGACGATGTAACGATCATCAATTCGTTCTCCAAATATTATTGCATGACCGGCTGGCGCATCGGCTGGATGGTTCTGCCTGATGCCGATGTACGCGCTATCGAATGTCTGGGGCAGAGCCTTTATATTTCCGCACCGGAGCTTTCGCAGCGCGCAGCAATTGAAGCGTTTAACGCGACCGCTGAGCTTGAACGAGTCAAAGACCGCTATCGTCAGAACCGGAAAATCCTGCTTGAGCATTTGCCGCGCATGGGGCTCAATCTTGCGGCACCGATGGATGGCGCATTCTACGCCTATTGTGATGTGTCGCGCTTTACCAATGACAGTATGCAATTTGCGCGTCGCATGATCGCTGAAACCAACATAGCCGCAACACCCGGACGTGATTTTGATCCGATCGATGGGCACCGGACGATGCGTTTTTCTTATGCAGGCAGCCTTGGAGAAATAGAGGAAGCGGTTCGCCGCCTCGAAGAATGGCTTCCACAGCAGAAAGTCTGATCGCTACTAAATCGATATTGTAAAACAAAAACCGGCGTCTCCGCCGGTTTTCTTATATTCTACATTAGAATTTTGGCAGGGCTTAGAAAAAGCCCTTTTTCTGCCACCAGCCACCGCGCTTCGGCTTCTGTTCTTCAGCGTCGCTTGATGTAACAACGGGCTCTGAAACCTTCTGCGGCTCTGCAATGGTTGCCACTTCTGCCTCGGCAACAGTTTCCTTGACCGCAGTCTCTTCAACCTCCGGCTTTGCTGCCGTCTTGCGTGGACGACGCTTTGGTTTTTCCGTTTCAACGGCTTCCGCAGGCGCAGGCGCTTCTGCCGGAGTTTCCTCCTCAACAGCCTTCTTGCGCGAGCGTGTCTTGCGGGCAGGCTTGGCTGCTTCATCTGCAATACCATCGTCAGAAGCAACTTCTTCAGACTTCGCAGTCTTGCGACTACGCGGCTTGCGGGCTGGCTTTGCGGGTTTTTCCGTATCTTCAACGCTGGCCGCTTCGGGCGCTTCTACCACATCAACCGTAACGGCTTCTGCAGCAACAGCTTCGCTGGCAACGATGTTCGCCGGTTCTTCTTCAACCTTAGCCGGGATAACCGGTGTGTAGCCGACAAATTCCGGATCAGGTATTTTTTTGACCTGAATATCGTCTTCACGACGGTTCTTGCGTCCACCACGGCGGCCACGACGACGCTTCTTGCGACGATCTTCTTCGCTCTGTGAAGCGCTTTGCTGAGTGCCCGTGTTCTCTTCATCATCTTCGTCAGATACGTCAGAGTCCGTTTCAGCCTGTCCGTTCTGCTCACCATTTTCGCGATCACGACCACCGCGGCGACGGCGGCGACGGCGACGTTTGCGATCACCTTCTTCGCTGTTTTCTTCGCGCGGCTGCGCTTCGGTCTTGATTTCTTCTTCGCCGTCATCCTCATCAAGCGGGATGTCGGGGTCGTTGAGATCATCTTCGTAGACAATTGGCTGCGCAGGCTGGATTGTCACTGGACGCGTCGACGGCGCACCCTTGTCGATGACAAAATGCTGATGACCAACGCTGTCGTCCGCATCAATGCTGATTTCGGCACCGAAGCGGCCTTCAAGTTCAGCCAACAATTCGCGCTTATGGTTCAGCACATAAAGTGCTGATGCAACCGGGGTGCGGACAGTGATGTCATAGCCCGAGTGACGCAGAAGATAGTCCTCAATGCCACGAATAATATGCAGCGCCATCGACGAGTCGGAGCGAACATGTCCCGTGCCACCACAATGCTGGCAAACCTGCATCGTGCTTTCGAGAACCGATGCGCGGATGCGCTGGCGCGACATTTCCAGAAGGCCGAAATGTGAAATGCGACCGACCTGAATGCGCGCGCGGTCGTCTTTCAGGCAGTCCTTCATCTTCTTTTCGACAGCACGGTTATTGCGCTTTTCTTCCATGTCGATGAAGTCAACAACGATCAGACCGGCAAGGTCGCGCAGACGCAGCTGGCGCGCAACTTCTTCGGCTGCTTCCAGATTTGTCTGGAGGGCAGTGTCTTCAATCGAATGTTCGCGGGTCGAGCGCCCCGAGTTTACGTCGATCGCAACAAGCGCTTCGGTCTGATTGATGATGAGGTAGCCGCCTGATTTCAGCGTCACTTGTGGCAGAAGCATCCGATCAAGCTGTGCTTCCAGACCATAACGTGTGAAAACGGGAACCTGTTCGCGATAAGGCTGAACAACTTTTGCGTGGCTTGGCATAAGCATCCGCATGAAGTCTTTCGCTTCACGATAGCCGGTTTCACCTGCAACGAGGATCTCTGTGATGTCTTTGTTATAAAGGTCACGGATCGAGCGCTTGATCAGACTGCCTTCTTCATAGACGAGGGAAGGTGCCGTCGATTGGAGGGTGAGCGTGCGGACATTTTCCCACATGCGCATCAGATATTCATAGTCGCGCTTCACTTCCGCCTTGGTGCGGTTTGCACCCGCGGTACGCAAAATCACACCCATGCCCTGCGGCACTTCGAGGTCTTTGACGATTTCCTTAAGGCGCTTGCGGTCCTGCGGATTGGTGATCTTGCGCGAAATACCGCCGCCACGCGCGGTGTTCGGCATCAGAACTGAATAACGACCGGCCAGTGAAAGATAAGTCGTGAGAGCTGCGCCTTTATTGCCGCGCTCTTCTTTGACCACCTGAACCAGAATGATCTGGCGACGCTTGATCACTTCCTGAATGTTATATTGACGGCGATTGGTGCGACCATGCGATGGAAGTTCTTCCATTGCATCTTCGGACCCAACCGATTCAACCATGTCTTCTTCATTTTCGACATCGTTGTCGTCATCATCGTCGGCATCAATGGCTTCGGAAATGACATTGCCGTTCTGCTTCATCAGGGCGATGGCAGGTGTTCCGGGAACATAATTTGCAAAGGCCGGCCCGACGGGCTCTGCCGCAGGCAGACCGTTATTGGCGTTGCTGGAATACGAATCACCATTCTGATCATCGCGACGTCCGCGACGGCGATGACGACGCGAGCGATCATTGGCTTTCGCCTTTGGCTCGTCTTCGTCTTCTTCTGCACGCGCGGCTTTTGCTTCCGCTTCCAGCAGTGCCAGACGATCAGCAACCGGAATCTGATAATAATCAGGATGGATTTCAGAAAATGCCAGGAAGCCATGGCGATTGCCGCCATATTCCACGAATGCAGCCTGAAGCGAGGGTTCGACGCGGGTAACGCGCGCGAGGTAGATATTCCCTTTTAACTGCTTCTTATGCTCCGACTCAAAGTCGAATTCTTCAATTTTGTTGCCACGCGTTACGATAACGCGCGTCTCCTCCGGGTGGGAGGCATCTATAAGCATTTTGTTGGACATTAGTGTCTTTCCTGCCGGCGCGAAGACGCAAGCCGCGTGCGCCGGACGAAACCCTGAAGGCTGTCGTCCTGGCTGGGCTGTATCTGCCGGATGATATTGGGTTCGTCGGAATAAAAGCTGCTGTTGCTGCGCGCGATGGCCTCGTGGCGATCACGGTCTTCAGGCTTGCAATGGTCAGTCTTGCTTGACCCATAGCTGTTCCGAACGAAACGACCTCATATATGACCCGAAAAAGCCGGGCCGACCTCTTTGCTCTTCTGGAGCACTGGCGACAGCGCGTACCCATGCGCAGTCGGCCGATTAAAAAACGGAGATGGCAGGGGAGCCGTATTCCGTTGAATTCTGTGCGGGTTAATGGGTGGCGAACTTATTACACCACTGTTTTCGCTGACTTTCCTCGCGCTCCGTTTTGAAAACCGGCAAACGAATCTGGCAGCGATGCCATAACCTAACTTTAGCTTTTATGGCCTCGTTTGAACGATGACAAGTACGAATATCAGTTGACAGCCTCATCGCAATTTTGACGAAAGGTAGTTATAGAGCTGAAATTCGTTGATTGAGTCCCCGAAATGCGGGTTGAAAAGCCTTCATTAACCACAATTTTGTAGGGGTAGATTTGGAAGGCTTCGGGCTCAAAATCATTCCATAAAGTTTGGATAGCGATTACGGATGCAATGTCTGAACCAAAATTTTGATGATCAAAAAAAGTCGGCCATACGAATTGCTTTCGTGGCTTTCTCGATCATTTGTGCGGTCTTTTTTCAAATGGCCACAGCGAAAGCGGCGCCGGATGCACCGCTGATGGCGCTGACCTATCGCATGGCGGGCGATGATTTGCGCATGCGGATTGTGATTAATTTTGATCGCCAGCCGAAATTTTCCACATTGTTGCTCGCCAATCCGCATCGTTTGGTTTTTGATTTGCCGGAAACACGTTTCGGTTTTGATGACAAAAGCCTTGAGGCGAGGGGAATTGTTTCACGCGTGCGTTATGGTCTGGTCAGTGAAAACCGGTCCCGGCTCATTCTGACATTGCGCGGTCCTTTCAACGTCGAAAATGTTCAGGTTCTCCCGAATGAGACGACGCCCGGCTATCGTCTGGTTGCTGATATTGTTGCATCGTCGGATCGTGAATTCGCGGAAAAACTTGCGGCCCAGTATGACGTCACCGGTTCCACGGAACGTAAGCACGCCGCCAGTGCCACGGCACTTCCCCTCAGAAGTGATAGCAAGCGCCCGTTTGTTGTGATGATTGATCCCGGTCATGGGGGCATCGACAGCGGCGCTGAAAGCCTCAGTGGTATCAAGGAAAAAGATCTGACACTCGCTTGTGCGAAAGAATTACGGGACCGACTGGCCAAAGAGAAGAACATCAAAGCTTTGATGACGCGAGATGACGACAGGTTTCTGCGTCTTTCTGAACGTGTGCGTCTGGCGCGCCAGCATGATGCGGATCTTTTCATTTCGATCCATGCGGATACGATCAATCAGGGCGATATTCGCGGCGCAACGGTCTATACGATCTCCGATAAGGCGTCGGATTTCGTTGCGCGTGCCATGGCCGAGCGAGAAAACAAATCCGATAGCATCGGAGGTGCTACTCCTGAAGCGCAACCTGAAGTGGCCGATATCCTGCTTGATCTGACGCGGCGCGAAACGCATACATTTTCGCTCAGTTTTGCCGAGAAAGTCATTGGTGCGCTGCAAGGCGAGGTCAACCTTATCAACAATCCGCATCGTTTTGCAGGCTTTCAGGTTCTGCGGGCGCCGGATGTGCCGTCTGTTCTGATTGAAATTGGCTATTTGTCGAATGCAGAAGACGAAAAACTGATCAGCAATCCTGAATGGCGTCGGAAGCTTGCGGACCGCATTGCGGTGGCTATCAGAGCATTTGAAATTCAAAAACGTCCTGATATTTTGTCAAAAGGCTGAAATAGTGTAGTTTTCAGTAGGATTTAATATCTGGCGTTGCTTATAAGATGCATGGTTGCAACAGCTTTACGTATTTTTGTCACCCTTTTCGTATTGTGGGGGTTTAATTGGTAAAAACTTGGAAACGATCTTGCCTTTGACGCATTTGGTGGTCACTAACCCATCTGTTGGTTGAAGCGTTTTTGATCGGCGGGCAGCATTAAAGATGCTCCCTTGTTTTTACTGATAATCTGAAGGCGGGATTCCGGATAAATGGTAAGGCTTATCGGATATTTCTTTGGAATTGGAACGGTTCTGGCTCTGATTGTTGCCGGAGGCGTTGCAGTTTATATTGGAAGTCTCACCAAGGATTTGCCTGATTACGAGGTGCTCGCAAAATACGAGCCGCCAGTAATGACACGCGTCCATGCATCGGACGGTAGCCTTATGGCCGAATATGCGCGCGAGCGCCGCATGTATCTGCCTATTCAGGCTATTCCGAACCGCGTCAAGGCTGCTTTTATCTCAGCTGAAGACAAAACCTTCTATGAGCATCATGGTCTCGATTTTGGTGGTCTTACCCGTGCGGTTCTCACCAACTTGAAGAATATAGGTTCTGGTCGCCGCCCGGTCGGTGCTTCGACCATTACGCAGCAGGTCGCAAAGAACTTCCTTCTTTCGTCAAATCAGACCTATGACCGCAAGATCAAGGAAGCCATTCTTGCGATGCGCATTGAGCAGGCCTATTCCAAGGACCGCATTCTTGAGCTTTACCTTAATGAAATTTTCTTCGGTCTTGGCTCCTATGGTATCGCCAGTGCAGCTCTGACCTATTTCGATAAGTCCGTTGGCGAGTTGAGCATTGCCGATGCCGCTTATCTGGCAGCCCTTCCTAAAGGTCCGAACAATTACCATCCGTTCCGTTACCCTGAACGCGCGATTGAACGCCGCAACTGGGTGATCGACCGTATGGCTGAAAACGGCTACATCACCACCCAGGAAGCTGAGGAAGCCAAAAAAGAACCGCTAGGCGTGAAGACCCGCACAGCAACCCATTACCTGTTTGCGTCTGAATATTTCAGTGAAGAGGTGCGCCGCCAGATCATTCAGAAATATGGCGTTGATGCACTTTATGAAGGCGGACTGTCTGTCCGGACGACGCTCAATCCTACCTTACAGGTCGAAGCCCGGAAGTCGCTTCAGTCAGCATTGCTTCGCTATGATGAAGCGCGTGGATGGCGCGGTCCCGTGAAACATGTCGAAATCGGCAGTGATTGGGCCACAGCCTTCGGTGATATGCAGTCCTATGAAGATGTGCCCGAATGGCAGCTTGCTGTTGTGCTCAATGTTTCTGCGGCCGGTGCCGATATTGGTCTTCAGCCTGCCGTTGAAGGTTCAGGCTCGCGCAGCAAGGAACGCAAACGCGCATTTATTTCAGCCGATGACATGAAATGGGCAATGCGTGTTACCAACATTGATGGCAAGCGCGGAAGTGCAAAATCGCCAGAAGGCGTGTTGAAAGCTGGCGACATTATTTATGTGTCGAAAGTCGGTGAGGGCGATTCCCGTTTCCGTTTGCAGCAGCCTCCGAAGCTGCAAGGGGCATTGGTTGCAATGGACCCGCATACGGGCCGTGTTCTGGCGATGGTGGGCGGATTTTCCTACGGTCAGTCTGAATTCAACCGTGCCACGCAGGCCTATCGCCAGCCTGGTTCGTCCTTTAAGCCATTCGTTTATGCAGCAGCCCTTGATAATGGCTACACACCGGCTTCCGTTGTTCTCGACGGTCCGCTGGAGGTCAATCAGGGTGGCTCACTTGGCGTATGGGCTCCCAAAAACTATTCCGGCAAGTTCTCCGGTCCCTCGACGCTTCGTTATGGTATCGAACAGTCGCGTAACGTCATGACCGTGCGCCTTGCACAGGACATGGGCATGAAGACGGTAGCCGAATATGCGGAGCGCTTCGGTATTTACGACAAGATGCTGCCCGTCCTTTCTATGGCGCTTGGTGCCGGTGAAACGACAGTTCTGCGCATGGTTACAGCTTATTCTGTCATCGCCAATGGCGGAAAAAGCATCACGCCGTCAATGATCGACCGCATTCAGGATCGCTACGGCAAGACGGTGTTCAAACATGATGCGCGCAAGTGCGAAGGTTGTAATGCTCAACAATGGTCTAATCAGGACGAGCCGACATTGATCGATGATCGCGATCAGGTGCTTGATCCGATGACCGCCTATCAGATTACATCGATGATGGAAGGTGTTGTGCAGCGCGGTACGGCCCAGATTCTTAAGAGCCTTGACCGTCCGCTCGCCGGTAAGACTGGCACGACCAATGACGAAAAAGATGCATGGTTTGTTGGCTTTACGCCTGATCTCGTTGTCGGTGTATTCATGGGATACGACACACCAACGCCGCTTGGCCGGGGTGGTACCGGTGGTGGTTTGGCTGCTCCTGTGTTCAAGGATTTCATGACGCAGGCTCTGGCTGGCACGCCGAAAGTGGATTTCCGTGTACCGGAAGGCATGACGCTGATTGCTATCAATCGGAAGACTGGTATGCGTACAAATCAGGGCGATCCGAATCTGATCATGGAAGCATTCAAGCCGGGTACCGGTCCTTCTGATACCTATTCCGTGATCGGCATGGACCAGTATCGTGAAGGCTCGCCAGTTCAGCCGCAGTCACCGCAGGCAACCCGCGCCATCAATTCTGGATCGGGCGGACTTTACTGACCTCTGCCCCTTTACACTGTGCCGCGTGCTAATTATGGTCCGCGGCGCCTGAACAGCTTTGCATGTTCAGTTCAGGGTGTGAGACTGGCTCTTTAAGAGTTTTGTTTTCTCCACAAATTGCAGAATAATTGAAGGAACGATTTGCCCATGCGCGCGGAAATCGAGACGCTGGTTGACGAAATCCAGCAGGCGATAAGCCTGCTGAGGAGGCATCTTTGACTGGGATCAGGCAATCAAACGTCTGGGCTATCTGAATCAGAGAGCTGAAGATCCAACGCTTTGGAATGATGCACAGGAAGCCCAGAAGTTGATGCGTGAGCGCCAGCAGCTGGAAGATAGCATCAATGGCATTAATGGTCTCAGGCAGACCCTGAACGACAGCATTGAACTCATCGCCATGGGCGAAGAAGAAGATGACAAGTCGATCATCACGGATGCCGAAAATACGATTCGTGAACTGAAACAGGAGGTCGATCGCCGCCAGATCGATATGCTGCTTTCGGGCGAAGCCGATGCAAATGATACCTATCTTGAAGTGCATGCCGGTGCAGGCGGTACGGAAAGTCAGGATTGGGCGTCGATGCTTTTGCGCATGTATACCCGCTGGGCTGAACGCAGCGGACGCAAAGTCGAGGTAATGGAAGTTCATTACGGCGAAGAAGCTGGCATTAAGTCTGCGACGATTCTTATCAAGGGCCATAATTCCTATGGCATGGCGAAGACGGAATCGGGTGTTCATCGTCTGGTTCGCATTTCGCCTTACGATTCGAATGCGCGTCGCCATACGTCATTTGCGAGTATCTGGGTCTATCCGGTCATCGAGGACAATATCGATGTTCAGGTGACGGAAGCCGATGTTCGCATTGATACGTATCGCGCGTCGGGTGCGGGTGGTCAGCACGTCAACACAACAGATTCGGCTGTGCGTATTACGCATATTGCGTCGGGTATCGTTGTGCAGTGTCAGGCCGAGCGTTCACAGCATAAGAACCGTGAAAAAGCCTGGTCGATGCTGCGCGCGCGTCTTTACGAGGAAGAGCTGAAGAAGCGTGAAGAAGCCGCAGATGCTGCCAATTCCAGCAAAACGGATATTGGTTGGGGCCATCAGATTCGGTCTTATGTGTTGCAGCCCTATCAGCTCGTCAAGGATCTGCGCACCGGCGTTGAAAGCACCAATCCACAGGAAGTGCTGGATGGTGCCGTCACACCATTTATGGAAGCAGCCCTTGCGCATCGCATCAATGGCGGTGCTGAACTCATCGAGGACATTGATTGAGTTTGGTCGGATAAAATTTAAAAAACCGGCCTTGTGCCGGTTTTTTTGTGTCTTTCAGGAATTCTTGGACCCAGCGCGTGGCTTATATGCGCGGGGCCCCGTGATAATAGGATCAATCGTTTTAATCATAAGCGCGTCTTCAGGTGTGAAAAGTTCGGGCCGGGTGGAGACGCCAGGAGGTGCCTCTGAAGGCATTTCGGGCAATGGCTGCATCGTGGTCGGCCTCTTCAAGATCGCTGCAACCTTGCTATTTGGTTTATCAAGGCCTTGTTCATTGTCAGGAGCCTTTTCAAATCCGCTATAGATGCTTGCTCCAATGCCCGCACACACAACCATAAAGCCAAGCAATGCTATATGCGCTCTTTTTATGGAAACAGACGGCGCGATAGGATCACTGTGACCTTTCTCGCGCTTTGCTTTCTCTGTCTTGTTCCACTTTTGCGCCATGCCTGCTGTCTTCGCATCCTCAATTGTTGATTCGACTTCACGCTATCATGGTAAACGAACCTTATGCGAGGCTTTCACACTCAAAGTGCTTGCGCTGCTTCAAGCACAGCCTGAGCATGGCCATCGACTTTTACTTTTTCCCATATTTTGGCGATACGGCCATCGGCATCAATCAAAAACGTCGTCCGTTCAACGCCCATATATTTCCGGCCATACATGCTTTTCTCAAGCCATACGCCGTATGCTTCGAGCGCAGTCTTGCCTTCATCTGCTGCCAGATCGACACGCAGCGCATGCTTTTTGCGAAATTTCGCATGCTTTTCCGCACTGTCTGGCGAGACGCCAATGATACGGGCGCCAATTTTCTCGAACTCCGGCTTTAGCTGTGAGAAGGCGATGGCTTCTTTCGTGCAGCCCGAAGTGTCATCCTTTGGATAGAAATAAAGAACGACCGGTTTGCCCTTCAGCGATGAAAGAGTGATCGTATCGCTGTTGTCTGAAGGCAATGTGAAATCGGGTGCCTGATCTCCAACTTGGGGACGAGCCATATCTGCGCCTTTCTTTTATGGATAAACGGGGAAACTGCCTGTTACATTTACATTTAAAGCTATCGCATTCAGGGTGAGCTTGTGCAACTGTCCAGACCTGTCGAACCATGCCACGCAACATCTGACAAGAGGGTGTTAAACAAAGCGATCAACGGTTTGGCTAATATGCATAAATGGAATAAAAACAGATAGATATGGAGTTTTTATAATCCGCATTGCAGGGGTGAGCATTTGCAGAAATTACGGGTTCGGCTCAAATATTGACAGATAAACCGCGCAAAATTCGCTTTACGAAGCGGGAGATGAAGAGAATCGAACGCCTCGCCATTGAAGGCGATGAGGGCGGCGTGCTTCCGTTATGGCGTCCCCGACGTTCGTTTTTGCGGTGGTGTTCGCACGCCGTTTTATCGTTGTGCATCCTTATGGTTCTGGTTGGTGGCGTGGGGTTTGTGATCCTGCGTGGTGGCGTGAACAGCGACCTTCTGCGCGACGAGGCGCAAAAGAGCCTTAGTCTTCTGCTCGGAAAAGATGCATCTGCAACGATCGGCAGTGCCGGATTATCGCTTGATCAGAACAGTCTCGTTGCAATGGAGGCGAATAACGTCTCGATCAATGATCCGCGACAGGGCATTGAAATCAAAAATATCAAATCGGTGCGACTGGGCTTGGCACCATTGCCGCTGCTGGCGGGCAAGATTCGTGTTGCCGAACTTGAGATCGATGGCGCAGCCTTCGATTTACCAGAGCAAGAGGGGGCAGGATTCTGGAAATCGCTCCCCTATGACAAGCGGGGTTATATTGATTTCGACGCCGTTTCGGGCGAGCTTTTTTCCACTATGCGCCGCAATCTTGAATTGCTGCAGAACCAGAACACTCGGGCTATCGGGCTGCTCAACACCACAATCCGTTTTAAAACCGGTGATCAGCAGCAAAGCATTGACGTGAAAAAGCTTCGGCTTGTCGAGGATTCGGGAAAAATCTCGGTGAGCGGCAGTGTCGTATGGCATAATCAGATAATTTCGGTTGATGGCAGCATAGATCGCAAAGGCCATGAGAATGATCTGGATGGCTTTCAGATCAAGATCAGCAATTTGCCGGTTGATCTGGGTTCACCGGAGGAAGTTGCAGCCATTATCGATGGCAACAGAGCCAATCCTGCGCATTTCGATTTAAAAGCCACGGCGAGCCTTGCTTTGTCTGGCAAGGTTGCCAATGGGGATGTGCCTGAGCACGTGACCGCGCAACTCATCGCTGATGACATCAATATAGAGGTTGGTCGCGTTTCGGATGTGCGCGGAAATGCGGTGCTGCTGATAGAGCATTCTGTTGGCAGCGGGAAAATTGAAATCAAGCCGTCGCGCTTGCAGTTGGGCGGTTTAACTGCGGCCTTTAATGGTGCTTTCGGACCGGAACCGGACGAAACAAATAAAAGCGGCGGTCCTGATTATCGATTTGAAGTGGTGACCAGTTCCGCCACCAGCATGCCAGCAGAATCAAATGATCCGCAATTGGCTTTCGGCGTGAGGATCGCCGGCCATTTTCTGGCTAATCAACAGCGTCTTCAATTCTCTAATCTCGATATTAAGACGAATAATGGTGAACTTTATGGACAGGGCAGCATGGGGTTTGGCGATGGTTCGCCAGAAATGATTTTCATGCTGCGCATCCCTGAAATGCCGGTTGCGGACGCAAAACATCTCTGGCCGATCGATGTTGCCGATGGTGCACGTGAATGGGTTCTCAAAAACCTCTTTGGTGGCACGTTGAAAGACAGCCGCATTGATATTTCGCTTGCAGGGGGGCGCTTTAATGGCCCCGGTTTGCCGCCGCCATTGACAGGCGAAGAGATCAAGGCCGATTTCAATGTGGCCGATACGCGCTTTGATGTGATCGGAGAACTGCCGCCGGTGCGCGATGTTGCAGGAAGCATTTCAGTGCGTGGCGCGCATACAACAATCAAGCTGGCAAAGGGCGTTGCCTATACTCCGGATAATCGCAAAGCGATGGTTTCAGACGGAACGCTGATTATTCCGTGGGGGCCGCAACGGCCAGTAATCGCTACACTTGATTTGCTCGTTTCGGGCGAAGCTGCGGCGATTGCCGAGATTGCCGGTAAAAAGCCCATTGATGTTCTCAAAAACGTTCCTTTCAAGCCGGAAGATGCGACAGGTGATGTGAAAGCCCATGTTAAGGTCGGCTTTGCTGTTTCCAAAGGAGCGCCACCCGGCACGCTGACATGGGATGCTGATATTGGATTTACGAATCTTGCCATTTCCAAGCCGGTCGGAGGCTCTACCGTTACCAATGCAAATGGCAGCATCAAGGTCAATCAATCCGTTGCTCTTATCTCAGCCGATGCCAAGCTTGACGGGGTACCTGCAAAAATATCGATGACCGAGCCTGTGGACCGCTCTGGCCCTGCTAAACGCGAACAGAATATCAGGCTTGAGCTTGACGATAATGCGCGTGGCAAGGTGTTGCCCGGACTGAAAGACCTGTTTACTGGACCGATTTCCGTTGATCTTGGCATGGAAGAAAATGGCAAGCGGCATGTTGCAGCCGATCTGAACAAGACGCAGATCAATTTGCCGTGGCTTGGCTGGCGCAAGGGGAGCGGGGTTCCGGCCAAGGCGACTTTCGATTTGGTTAGAAGCGGTGACGCAGATAGCAAGATCGATATTCGCAATCTGGTTTTGACCGGCGATGCCTTCGGCGCGAAGGGCAATCTGTCAATTGTCGGCGGTGATTTGCAGTCTGCTGATTTCGACGACATACGTCTCACGCGTTCAGATCGCATGAGCGTGAAAGCGACGAAAGGAACGGGCGGCTATCGTGTAACGGTGCGCGGATCGCAGTTTGATGCCCGGTCGATCATCAAGCAAGTGTCGGACCTTCAGAAAAAGACTGAAGCCTCGGGTGGCAAAAGCCCCCGCGTGATTGTGAGTGCTCAGATTGATGAGGTCACTGGCTTCAACGATGAGAAGCTGCGCAATGTCGCCGTTTCTTACGAGAATGCAGGAAGTAAGATTTCCGGCGTTTCGGTCAATGCGATCACCTCTTCTGGCGAAACCTTTGTCGCAACGAATAATGATCAGGGTGACGCACGATCAGTATCGTTACAATCCAATGATGCCGGTGCGGTTTTGCGGTTCTTTGATTTTTATGACAAAATGCGCGGTGGCAAGATCACTGTCGGCCTCGCGGGACAGGGCAATGGACCTCTAAGTGGTCAGATTGACGCTCGTAATTTTGCAATCATCAATGAGCCCCGACTGGCAAAGATTGTTACGAGCTCTCCAAATACGGGCGGCGCCAGTCTTAGCCAGGCTGCTAAACGTGATATTGACGTGTCGCGGGTTGATATTGAGCGCGGTTTTTCTCTGATTGAAAAGGGCGAAGGCTATATGAAGCTTTCGAAAGGCGTCGTCCGTGGTCCGTCAGTCGGAACGACTTTTCAGGGAACGTTGTATGATCCGCGCGGCAATATGTCGATCACCGGCACATTCATGCCTGCTTATGGGGTAAACCGCATTTTTGGTGAAGTGCCGATTTTCGGAGCGCTTTTGGGCAATGGACGGGATCGTGGTCTTTTGGGTATTACTTTTAAGCTTGAAGGCAGTGCCAAGCAGCCGCAGGTGATTGTTAATCCGATCTCAATCATCGCGCCGGGTATTTTCCGTTCCATTTTTGAGTTCTGATCACAACAAGAAAAGCCGGGCAAAACCCGGCTTTTCTTCATCTTTAGTTTGGATTACGCAGGGCGAATAAGCACATGGCGCTTCTTGCCGAGTGACACCTTGATGACGCCTTGCTCATTGAGCGCTGTTGCATTGATGCTCAAACGTGGATCAGTGACCGTTTCATCATTGATGCGCACAGCACCACCTTCGATGTGACGGCGGGCTTCACCATTGGTGGTGCAAAGTTCTGCAAGCACCATCAAAGCCAGCACGCCGATACCGTCATTGAGTGTCGCCTTATGAACGCCGACGGTTGGAAGATTCTGCGACAGTTCGCCATCTTCAAAAGTCTTGCGCGCGGTTTCTGCCGCTTCTTCCGCAGCATCGCGCCCATGAAGGATCGCGGTGATCTCGGTCGCAAGTATCTTCTTCGCTTCGTTGATTTCCGAGCCGCCAAGTGCAGCAAGCTTTGCAATTTCATCCATTGGCAATGTCGTATAGAGCTTCAAGAAGCGTTCTACGTCAGCATCTTCCGTGTTGCGCCAATACTGCCAGAAGTCGTAGGCGCTGAGCATATCGGCGTTCAGCCAGATCGCGCCACCCAACGATTTGCCCATTTTCTGGCCCGATGCCGTGGTGAGCAAAGGCGAGGTGAGGGCATAAAGCTGCGGCGTTCCCATACGGTGACCGAGATCGATCCCGTTGATAATATTGCCCCACTGATCCGAGCCACCCATTTGCAAACGGATGTCGTAGCGCTTGTTGAGCTCTACAAAATCATAGGCTTGCAGGATCATATAATTGAATTCGAGGAACGAAAGCGACTGCTCGCGATCAAGGCGCATCTTGACCGAATCAAACGACAACATGCGATTGACCGAGAAGTGGCGGCCAACATCACGCAGGAATTCAAGGTAGTTGATGTCGCGCAGCCAGTCGGCATTGTTGACCATCAGCGCATCGGTTGGGCCATCGCCGAAGCTCAGGTAATTTGCGAAGACACGTTTGATACTTGCGATATTCTCAGCAATTGTATCTTCCGTCATCAGTTTGCGCGCTTCATCCTTGAAGGATGGATCGCCCACCATGCCAGTGCCGCCGCCCATCAGAGCTACAGGGCGGTGTCCGGTCTGTTGCAGCCAGTGCAGCATCATGATCTGGATCAGACCGCCAGCGTGAAGGCTTGGCGCTGTCGGATCAAAGCCAATATAAGCCGTCACAGTTTCCTTGGCCAACAATTCGTCTAGGCCTGTTTCATCAGACATTTGATGAATGAAGCCGCGCTCGGAAAGCGTGCGAAGAAAATCGGATTTAAAACCGGACATGCCCTTTTCCTGACTGGTTAGGCGAGAATGGAAATAACAGTAATCAAGTGCTTACCGCCTTATGATATTTTGCCTTTAACATCATTCAAGCGGGAATAACAAGGAAACTCCGGTATGGGCGATTTGAAACGCGCAATAGGGTTGATGAGCGGTACTTCCATGGATGGTATCGACATTGCGCTTTTGACCACCGATGGCGAAAACTGGGTTGAGCGGGGGCCATCCAGTGCGGTGTCTTATTCGGACGGGTTTCGGGCACGTTTGAAGGCCGCGCTTGTTGATGCGCGAGGCATCACGGATCGCCATGAGCGGCCCGGTGTTCTTAAACAGCTTGAACATGACCAGACATTACTTCATGCGGTCGCAATACAGGATTTTTTATACGCACATTCGTTCAGTCCAGAAGACATTGACGTGATCGGATTTCATGGCCAAACCGTGTTGCATCGTCCGCGTGAGGCGCTGACTGTCCAGATCGGAGATGGACCGCTTCTGGCGGCAGAAACCGGCATTCCTGTTGTCTATGACATGCGTGCCGAAGATATGCGGCACGGCGGCGAAGGTGCACCGCTTATTCCTGCCTATCATGCAGCGCTTGCCACCAATCTTCCGTTTGGTCTCGAAGGCCCGGTTGTTTTCGTCAATATTGGCGGCATATCCAACCTCACCTATGTTGGCGAAGATGGTTCACTGATGGCCTATGACAGTGGACCGGGCAATATGCTGATTGACCAATGGATGGAGTTGCACGAACAGGGCAGCTTTGACTCCGGCGGTATTACAGCCATGAGCGGCACCGTGGATAAGATCTTGGCTCTGAGGTATCTTGATCACGCCTTTTTCAAGGGGAACCATCGCCGGTCACTGGACCGTGGCGATTTTGCTGTACCAGCGAAAGATGAGGCAAGCGTTGCAACAGGTGCGCGCACACTTAGCTATGTGAGTGCCGCCGCCATTCTGCGCTCGGCTTCGCATCTGCCTGCAAAGCCACGGACCTATGTGATCAGTGGTGGCGGACGCAAGAATGCGGCCATTATGGCGGAGCTGACCGCACTTGCAGAGCGCGAAGGCGCATGTGTGCTGGATGCGGATAAAGCCGGTTTTGATGGGGATGCGATGGAAGCGGAAGCATGGGCCTATCTGGCCGTGCGTTCCATGCGTGGGCTGCCCCTGACATACCCAAACACAACAGGTTGCGATAAGCCTGTTTCAGGCGGTGTTCTTGCGCTTCCACCAAAAATAAAAGCCCGGTGAAAACAATCACCGGGCTTTAACAAGAGTCAGATTTTATTTGTTTAACGTAGACGCTTCTGACGAATTTCAACCAGTTCGCCAGCAAGTCGGCGTTCCAGATATTCCGAGCATTCGTCGATCAGTTCATCACCCATGCCGGAGAAGAAGTGGTTTGCACCTGGCATCGTGTTCTGCGTGATGTTGATACCCTTCTGTGTCTTGAGCTTATCAACCAATCCCTGCACATCCTTTGGCGGCGCAACCTTGTCCTGATCGCCATGAATGATCAGGCCGGACGATGGGCAAGGTGCAAGGAACGAGAAGTCATAGGTATTCGGCTGTGGTGCAACCGAAATAAAGCCTTCGATTTCCGGGCGACGCATCAGAAGCTGCATACCGATCCATGCGCCGAACGAATAACCGGCAACCCAGCAATTTTTGGAATCAGGGTGCAGAGCCTGCACCCAATCAAGTGCGCTGGCAGCATCTGACAATTCGCCCGCGCCATGATCGAACTCGCCCTGACTGCGGCCAATGCCACGGAAATTGAAGCGAAGCGTTGTAAAACCACGCTGCTGGAACATGTAGAACAGATCATAGACGATCTTGTTGTTCATTGTTCCGCCAAACTGCGGATGCGGATGCAGGATGAGAGCGATAGGCGCATTCTTTTCGCGCGAAGGCTGATAGCGGCCTTCAAGGCGTCCGGCAGGGCCGTTGAAAATGACTTCTGGCATGTGTACTCCGCTGGTGATCGGAAGATCGGCTTTAAAATGGCGAACTTGACGTGAGTGTGCGCCGCTTCTAAAACCGATTGGAAATTTCGTTAGACTGGACCAAAGTTCAGTACCTGATGTGGCTTAATAGGCTTTTCTGGATTGAAAATTCAAGAAAATTGCGCTTGAGGCCACTTTATGATGTTGCTTAGGAGATAGTATCGGTGATCGGAACCGGCAAGAGGCTCTATCTGGATTATAATGCCAGTGCGCCTTTGCTCGATGAAGCACGCAATGCGGTTATCGAAGCATTGGGCATTGTGGGCAACCCATCCTCCGTTCACCGTGAGGGGCGCATGGCGCGTGGGCTGGTCGAATCGGCACGTCGCAGTGTGGCAGCCCTCGTGAATGCCAGGCCTGACCACGTCTTTTTTACATCTGGCGCCACCGAAGCCGCATCCACACTTCTAACACCAGTCTATATGATGGGGCGTTCGCCGGTACGCCTGTCCCATCTTTATGTCAGTGCGACCGAGCATCCTTGTGTGCTGGCCGGCGGGCAATTTGCACCGGAAAACATCACGATTCTTCCTGTTGATGAATATGGTTGCCTTCGTCTTGATGCTCTGGAGCTGGCTTTGAGAGCGCACGATAAGAGAGCGGGCTTGCCACTTGTCGCTGTTCAGGCTGCGAATAATGAAACTGGCGTCATTCAGCCAATACGCGAAATTGCGGCAGCGGTGAAAGCCGCAGGCGGCATCTTTGTCGTTGATGCGGTACAGGCCGCAGGACGCATTAAGATCGATATGACAGAGGGTTGTGGCGATTATCTGATAATCTCCTCACACAAGATCGGTGGTCCCAAGGGCGTTGGTGCTGTGATCGCAATCTCTGATCTTATGATGCCGAAGGCGCTCGTTCGTGGCGGTGGTCAGGAAAAAGGACATCGTGCGGGTACGGAAGCGCTGCCGTTGATTGCAGGCTTTGGTGCCGCCGCAGATATTGCGCATGCACGCCTGAACGGCAATGGCTGGTCGTTTGAAGCGCGGGACAGGCTTGAAGCGGGGCTTATGGAGATCGCACCAAGTGCCATGATCCACGGCAAATCCGTTGATAGGCTGCCCAACACAACATTCTTCTCGCTCGACGGGCAAAAGGCTGAAACCGTTCAGATCGCATTCGACCTTGGTGGCATAGCGCTCTCGGCAGGCTCAGCCTGTTCTTCGGGGAAGGTCGGTCCAAGCCATGTGCTGGCTGCTATGGGCCATGAAGAAGGTCCGGGAGCGATCCGTGTTTCGCTTGAGCCCAATGCGCCTATCGAATCTGTTGATCAGTTTCTTGACGTTTTGGGAAAAATCGTCGCCCGTCATGAACGCTCAAAGGCCAGTTAAGTGCGTAATCGGGCCTATCTCTGTAAATTATTCTTGAATTTTACCGGCAAATTTAAAGCTGGGCTTGAAATTTAGTTTAGAGAGGTTTTAAAGAAGCGTCACGCACACTATATTGTGGCGAGGATAGTGACTATCATCGCCCTGACGTTTGCAACTGTCGGACCTTGAATTCGACGAGGATGGAGAACGCCAATGCCTGCAGTGCAGGAGACCATTGATCAGGTTCGCGGCTTGGACGTGGACCAGTATAAGTACGGATTTGAGACGGAAATCGAATCCGAAAAAGCCCCTAAAGGCCTCAACGAAGATATCATTCGCTTTATTTCGGCCAAGAAAGACGAGCCGGAATGGATGCTGGAGTGGCGTCTGAAGGCCTATGAACGCTGGCTCACTATGGAAGAGCCGGAATGGGCGCGTGTCGATTATCCAAAGATCGATTTTCAGGACGCCTATTACTATTCCGCTCCGAAGAATCAGTCGGGTCCGCTTTCACTTGATGAAGTCGATCCCGAACTGCTGCGTACATATGAAAAGCTTGGTATTCCACTGCGCGAGCAGGAAATTCTCGCTGGTGTGCGTAAGCAGGGCGAGCCGAGTGAAATTGATGGCAATCCATCGGACAATGTTTATGCATCGGGCCGTGTGGCCGTTGATGCGGTCTTCGACAGTGTTTCGGTTGTCACGACTTTCAAGGCAGAGCTTGCGAAAGCAGGCGTGATCTTCTGCTCGATTTCGGAAGCCATTCGCGAGCATCCTGAACTGGTTCAGAAGTATCTCGCTTCAGTTGTTCCTGTTTCGGATAACTATTATGCGACGCTGAATTCGGCTGTCTTCACCGATGGCTCGTTCGTCTATGTGCCAAAGGGCGTTCGTTGCCCGATGGAGCTTTCGACCTATTTCCGTATCAATGAAAAAAATACGGGCCAGTTTGAACGCACGCTGATCATCGCGGAAGAAGGCGCTTATGTCTCTTATCTCGAAGGTTGCACGGCACCACAGCGCGACGAAAACCAGCTCCACGCAGCCGTTGTTGAACTGATCGCGCTTGAAAACGCTGAGATCAAGTATTCGACTGTTCAGAACTGGTATCCGGGCGATAGCAGCGGCAAGGGCGGTATCTACAATTTTGTGACCAAGCGTGGCGATTGCCGTGGTGATAATTCCAAGATTTCGTGGACGCAGGTTGAAACAGGCTCCGCTGTAACGTGGAAATATCCGTCCTGCATTCTGCGCGGTGACAATTCGCGCGGTGAGTTCTATTCGATTGCCGTGTCCAACGGTTATCAGCAGATCGACAGCGGCACCAAGATGATTCATCTTGGCAAGAACACGTCGAGCCGCATCATTTCCAAGGGTATTTCGGCCGGAAATTCCAGCAACACCTATCGCGGACAGGTTTCAGCCCATCGTAAGGCTGAAAATGCCCGTAACTTCACCCAGTGCGACAGTCTCCTGATCGGCAACGATTGCGGAGCGCATACCGTGCCCTATATCGAGGCGAAAAACGCCACGGCACAGTTTGAGCATGAGGCAACCACCTCCAAAATTTCCGAAGACCAGCTGTTCTACGTTATGCAGCGCGGTATTCCGGAAGAGGAGGCAATCGCCCTCATCGTCAATGGTTTTGTGAAGGAAGTTATTCAGGAGCTGCCAATGGAATTCGCCGTCGAGGCGCAGAAGCTCATTGGCATTTCGCTTGAAGGCAGCGTTGGTTAATCCGACGCGCTTTAACTGCCTTTCTCCAATTTTTCTGACCAGCCTTTTCCTGGTACAAGAACAAGGTTTATACCCATGCTTGAGATCAAGAACCTTCATGCAAAGATCGCTGACACGGATACTGAAATTATCCGTGGTCTGAACCTCACCGTAAACAAGGGCGAAGTTGCCGCCATCATGGGCCCGAACGGCTCGGGCAAGTCGACATTGTCTTACATCCTTGCAGGCCGCGATGATTACGAAGTGACCGAAGGCGACATCCTTTATAACGGCGAGTCGATCCTCGAACTTGACCCTGCTGAACGCGCTGCCAAGGGTATCTTCCTTGCGTTCCAGTACCCGATGGAAATCCCAGGCGTTGCCACGATGGAATTCCTCAAGGTTGCCATGAACAGCCAGCGCAAAGCGCGGGGCGAGCCAGAACTCAAAATTCCTGAATTCATCAAGCGCGTGAAGGAAGCGGCTGGCGGCCTTAACATCGATATGGACATGCTCAAGCGTCCGCTCAATGTGGGCTTCTCGGGGGGCGAAAAGAAGCGCGCTGAAATTCTTCAGATGCAGCTTCTGGAGCCAAGCCTCTGCGTTCTCGACGAAACAGACTCCGGCCTCGACATTGATGCGCTGAAGATCGTTTCCGATGGTGTGAATGCGCTGCGTTCGCCAGACCGGGCTGTGATCGTGATCACCCACTATCAGCGTCTGCTTGATTATATCGTTCCAGACAGCGTGCATGTTCTTTACAAGGGACAAGTCATCAAGTCTGGTGACAAGACCCTTGCAAATCACCTTGAAGAAAACGGCTACGCCGACATTATTGGCGAAGTAGCCTAAGGAGGCGGATTATGAATATCCAGACCTCAAAGCCAAGGACGCAAGCCGAAAGCGCACTGATCGACAGTTTCGCGACCCGTATGGGCGAGCTTCCGGGCAATGCCGATGTCGTGGTTGCACGTGACAATGCGCTGGAATCGTTGAAAGTGAACGGTCTTCCGTCGCGCCGCATTGAAAGCTGGCATTACACGGATTTCCGCACGTTGCTCAAAGGCGTTGCTGATTTCAACCCGAGTGCAGGCACCAATGCGCTTCCCGCATTGCTGGCAGGCTCTTCTGTCATTGCGGTGAGCAATGGTGCAACGCTTGCAGCCAAGGCACCGGAAGGTGTGACCTTGACTGCCGTGCGTGACCGGCTTGCGGATGGTTCGCTCGTTTCGCAGCTTAACACTCGGGGAACCGATGATACGATTGGCCAGATCAACGCTGCCTATGTCAGCGACGGCTGGGGATTGTCGATTGCGGCTGACACTGAGCTTGAAGCACCACTTGAACTTCAGAACATCCAGAAGACCGGGCAGGGCCACACGCGCTTTCCTGTTGAAATTGGGGCGAACGCCAAGGCAACGATCATTGAACGTCAGTCAGGTGGCGAAGGCGATGCTTTCTCAACCTCTGTCAGCCATGTGAGCGTTGGCGATGGCGCTGATGTCATCTGGGTTATTCTGCGTGATTTTGGTCAGGCAACGCAGCTTGCTCAGTTCAACGCAACCATTGGCACAGGTTCGAAGCTCACGCTTTACATCGTCAATGCTGGCGGCAAGCTGGTTCGGCAGGAAGTGCATCTGACAGTGGCAGGCGAAGATTCGGATTTCGAGCTTCGCGGCCTCAATCTGCTGGCAGACGATTCCCACACCGATGTCACCATGACGGTTGCACATCTGGTTGAGAACACGCGTTCGACCCAGATTATCCGCAACGTGGTCAAGGATCGCGCACGCGGCGTTTTCCAGGGCATGATCCGTGTTGCACAGATCGCCCAGAAAACCGATGCGCGTATGGCCTGCAACACGCTGCTGCTATCGGATGATGGCGAGTTCGATGCAAAGCCAGAGCTGGAAATCTTCGCTGATGACGTGGCTTGCGGCCATGGTGCAACGGTTACCGAGCTGTCGAAAGACTACCTCTTCTATTTGATGGCGCGCGGTATTCCGGAAAATGAAGCACGCGGCTTGCTGATTAAAGCATTCATCGCCGAACTGATAGAAGAGCTGGAAAACGAAGCTTTGGTTGAGGCGCTGGAAGACGTGCTCTCGAACTGGCTTGCAGCCCACGCTTGATTGAACAAGGCGGAGTCATGCTTGCTCCGCCTTTTCTGCCTCAAGGGTAGAAGGAACGGTCATGGATCATAAGAATCCGCTTGTAGCGCGCTATGATGTTGAAGCGATCCGCAGAGATTTCCCCATCCTGTCACGACAGGTTCATGGAAAGCCGCTTGTTTATCTGGATAGTGGTGCTTCTGCACAAAAGCCGCAAAGCGTCATCGACGCTGTCACACATGCCTATGCAAATGAATACGCAAATGTGCATCGCGGCCTGCACTTTCTTTCGAATGCTGCCACAGATGCTTACGAAAAGTCGCGCGAAACCGTTCGCCGCTTTCTGAATGCTGGCTCTGTTGACGAAATTGTCTTTACGAAAAATGCCACCGAAGCGATCAACACGGTCGCTTACGGCTACGGTATGCCCAATATCGGCGAGGGTGATGAAATCCTTCTGTCGATCATGGAGCATCACTCCAATATTGTGCCGTGGCATTTCATCCGTGAGCGGCAGGGTGCAAAGCTTGTCTTCGCGCCGGTGGATGACGAAGGCGTGTTTCATATTGAGGAATTTGAAAAGCGCCTGACCGAACGCACGAAGCTTGTGGCAATCACCCATATGTCCAATGCGCTTGGCACAGTGACACCGATCAAGAAGATCGTTGAACTGGCCCATGCACGCGGTATTCCGGTGCTGGTCGATGGCAGCCAGAGTGCTGTCCATATGCCAGTTGATGTGCAGGATCTGGGCTGTGACTGGTATGTGTTTACTGGCCACAAGGTTTACGGCCCGTCAGGAATCGGCGTTCTCTTTGGTCGTGCTGAAATGCTCGAAAAGATGCGCCCGTTTCAGGGCGGTGGCGAAATGATCGAAGAAGTGACGGAGGAAAACGTTACGTATAATCATCCGCCGCACCGTTTTGAGGCTGGCACACCACCAATCGTTCAGGCGATTGGGTTAGGCGCAGCGCTTGAATATATGGAAAAGATCGGCCGTCATGCGATCGCAGCCCACGAGGAAGACTTGCGCAACTATGCGCATGAGCAACTGGGTAAGATCAATTCACTGCGCATTTATGGCAATGCACCCGATAAGGGTGCGATCATCTCATTTGCGCTTGATGGCATTCACGCGCATGATGTCTCGATGGTCATTGACCGGGCAGGGGTCGCGGTGCGTGCGGGCACGCATTGCGCACAGCCACTCTTGAAACGCTTTGGCGTTACCTCTACATGCCGTGCATCTTTTGGCATGTATAACACCCGTGCTGAAGTTGACGTGCTGGCAGAAGCCTTGGAAAAGGCAAGGAAGTTTTTCGGATGACCGAGACCGAGCAAAAAGTTCAGGAACAGACTGAAGCCAAAGCCGATGATGTGAATGCATCGGCGGATGGAAAGTCTGTTTTTTCCGCCTCTGCTATTCCTCAGGAAGAGCTGCTTCGGCTGACCGATGACATCATCAGTGCGTTGAAGACGGTCTATGACCCTGAAATTCCAGCGGATATTTACGAGCTCGGTCTGATCTACAAGATCGACATCGAAGATGACCGCACGGTTAAAATCGAAATGACACTGACGGCTCCCGGCTGTCCGGTTGCAGGCGAAATGCCGGGATGGGTCGAGAACGCGGTTGGAGCTGTCGAAGGTGTTTCCATGGTCGAAGTCACCATGACCTTCGATCCACCATGGTCTGCTGACCGCATGTCGGAAGAAGCACAGGTCGCTGTCGGCTGGTACTAAAGCGTGTCGCGCTTAATCGTACCCGATACGCTCACTCTATCTTCTTATTTTAACGCATGTCGTTGTCGGATCGTGGCGGGAATAGCAATCAGTCCGGTTGGACTGATTTCCCCGCGAAGGCGGTCCCCACTTTTCCGTGACATGCTCTAATAGTCAAAGAGAAGCCCCTCGCATTGCGTGGGGCTTTTTCTATTTGGCATTAAAAACCAGTCGTATTGGCGTAATGAAGAGATTTTCTTCCAAAACACCCCTGAAACAGACCAACGACGCCACCGAGAGCCGTGGCCGCTGAAACAAGGCCTTGGCCGCCCCTGAACGGTATGGAGAGGCTTGCGCCTAAAAACTTTAACCCGCGGCCTGCAATCTTGAGCGGCAGCTTTTTAAGTGTCTTATTGGGGTTTTCCCGATAACGCGCACCGAACTCGGTAATATTATGATCGCGATTGCGGCGATAATGATAGCTCAGTGTCAGGCGAGACGGGGGTACGGTTTCGTAGACGATGGCATCACAAGCCCAACCAGTTTTGGCGCCAAGCGACTTTGCTTTCGTCCAGAGGTTCCAGTCTTCGCCGCCAGTCAGGCCAAAATGGGAATCAAAACGCAAACCGGTCTCGCGGAAAAAGTCCAGTTTTCCCATCCAGCTTCCCGTCGCAACTTTGATCGAATCGCCACGCCCCATTGCGCATTTCTGTCGGCACTTGCGCTCGGATTTATAGCCACTGCGTTCGATCCCCGACCAAACAAGTTTCTGAACAATTGTCAGGTTCTCATCAAATGGCTTCGGCCTTACTGGAGAGCCGACAATATCGAGATCAAGTCGGTCACGCTCTGAAAAAAGTTTCACGAGCCAGTCTGCCTCTACAAACTCGTCGTCATCCACATAGACAAGATAATCAAAACCCTGTTCAATGGCGTGGTTCAGCGCACGGTTACGCGCCGATGATATGCCTAAAATGACCTCGACAACATAGTCGATCGGATCGTTTGGCATAAGCGCACGAAAATCTTCGATGGTTCCATCAAGCGTAGGGGAGGCGTTATTCTCGACGACAAGGAAGGATACATCTGTATCGTTTGGCTTCTGAATAGAAGCCAAAGACGAAAACAGATTACAGAGCATCTTAGGCCTGTTCCTCGTGACGACGGAAATGCAGATACGCCGTTGATGCATGATTAATCAGCCTAAGTGATCATTTGATATATTCAGTAAGCTTAATATACAATTATTATGGAGGCAATAGTTGTATTGAGCGTAAATATAGCCGCGATAATGGCTGACATCTATTACAGGGTAAGTTATTTTTTTTGAAAAAATACAGTGTTCATACACAACTGCTTAAAGTGGTGCCCCCAGAGAGACTCGAACTCCCGACCCCCTGATTACAAATCAGGTGCTCTACCAACTGAGCTATAAGGGCAGCACTGGCGTCGAATTAGCATAATTCTGGCGCGTGTAAAGCAAAAATTCACATCGAGCAGGGAATAGTCAGCAGGTTTTGCATATGATAGCCATTAAGCCTGTGGAAACAGCATCTTTTTGGGCGCATTGGAACCGAATAATATGAACGATAAATCTCTGGCGCTTCACTTTTTGCCATCTGGAACAGAAGAATCACTGGCTGCACAAAAAGAGCTGGTGAAGCGCTATGGGCATGTTGCGGCTGAGGATGCGGATGTTGTCGTGGCACTCGGGGGCGACGGCACCATGTTGCAGGCACTGCGAGATTTCATGAATAGCGGGGTGCCTGTCTATGGCATGAACCGTGGTTCGGTCGGCTTCCTCATGAACGAGTTCAGCATTGAGGATTTGCCCACGCGCATTCTCGCCGCACAAAAGGAAACGATCCGCCCGCTCGAAATGATTGCAGAGACGGAAGATGCGCCGCCTTTCAAGGCGCTGGCAATCAACGAAGTGTCGCTTTTCAGGCAATCCTATCAGGCGGCAAAGGTTCGGATCACCATTGATGGCAAGATACGGCTTGATGAACTTGTCTGCGATGGCGTGATGGTTGCCACGCCTGCGGGTTCTACCGCCTATAATCTCTCGGCACAGGGGCCAATTCTGCCGTTGGAAGCGCCTCTACTCGCCTTGACACCCGTCAGCCCATTTCGCCCCCGCCGGTGGGGCGGCGCGCTTTTGCCAAAACATGTGACCGTGCGCATGGATGTGCTTGAAACGGAAAAGCGCCCCGTGAATGCGGTTGCTGACAACAACGAGGTTAAATCAGTAAGATCAGTCACAGTGCGCGAAGATCTGGACAGTCAGGTTGCGATCTTGTTTGATCAAAATCATTCTTGGGATGAGCGAATTCTAACAGAACAATTTAGACATTAGTTGGCTATGATTTTAGTAAATTCACGCATTGGTGTTGGAGGAAGCACAATAAAATACAAATAATAAGCATTTTTATATTCTTTGATGGTATTTTAGTTGACTTTTGCACGCTGTGGACGTAGGCGATGCTACGTGAAAACGCTTTTTGCGTTGCAGACGCCTTTTCTGCCTTGGTTCCTGCGCCGGATGACGCGGCTGCAATGACAGGATGGGTGCAATTCATTTCCAAAAAAGAGAGCTGCGCCTCCATTGACGACATTTGCCGAACTCGGTCTTTCCCCGAAAGTGCTCGCCGCTGTTGAAGCTGCGGGTTACACCGCGCCAACGCCTATTCAGGCAGGTGCCATTCCTCCCGCGCTGGAGCGCAAGGATGTGCTCGGCATCGCCCAGACAGGCACGGGTAAGACTGCATCTTTCGTTTTGCCAATGCTTCATCTCTTGGAAAAGGGGCGTGCACGTGCTCGAATGCCGCGCACGCTTATTCTTGAACCGACGCGCGAGCTCGCAGCGCAAGTTGAAGAGAATTTTGTTAAATATGGCGTCAATCAGCGTTTGAATGTAGCGCTGCTGATCGGTGGCGTCTCGTTTGATGAGCAGGAACGCAAGCTTGAGCGCGGTGCAGATGTACTCATCGCGACCCCAGGTCGTCTTCTTGACCATTTCGAGCGCGGTAAACTGCTTCTGACCGGCGTTGAAATTCTGGTTATCGATGAAGCTGACCGTATGCTTGATATGGGGTTTATTCCTGACATTGAGCGTATTTGCAAGCTGATCCCATTCACCCGCCAGACGCTGTTCTTCTCGGCGACCATGCCGCCGGAAATCACCAAGCTGACGGAGCAGTTTCTGCATTCGCCGACGCGCATTGAGGTTGCAAAGGCATCCTCAACTGCCAAAACAGTGACCCAGCGTCTTGTGAAGTCTGGCAAGAAGGATTGGGACAAGCGCGCAGTGCTGCGTGATTTGATTCGTGCTGAAGGCGATTCGTTGAAGAATGCGATCATTTTCTGCAATCGCAAAAAAGACGTATCCGAACTCTTCCGCTCGCTTGTTCGCCACGAGTTTGATGCCGGTGCTCTGCATGGTGATATGGACCAGCGCGCGCGCATGGCGATGCTTGCCGGTTTCAAAGAGGGTAAATTGCGGCTTCTCGTGGCTTCGGATGTCGCAGCCCGTGGCCTCGATATTCCTGACGTCAGCCACGTCTTCAACTATGATATTCCGATTCATTCGGAAGATTATGTGCACCGCATCGGTCGCACAGGGCGTGCAGGCCGTTCGGGCAAAGCTTTCACGCTGGTGACTGCTTCGGACACGAAATACCTCTCGGCAATCGAAACCATGATTGGCGAAAAAGTTGAATGGCATGACGGTGATCTTTCGACCTTGCCAGCAACTGACGAATCTGACGATACGTCACGCAAGGGCAAGAATGCTCGTGGCAAAGGTAAAGACGCCAGGGGCAAATCGAAAGATAAGCAGAAGGTCGAGACACCTGTGATTGTTCAGGCAGATGAGCCGCAGCCGGTAATCAGCGAAATCAAAGAACGCCGTGATCCGATCCGTACGTCAAATGATGATCGCCGCGGCAGGCCGCAAAACGATCATCACAAGCGTCGTCGTGATCGTGATGATGATGACGGTCCGGTGCCGATTGGTTTCGGCAATGATATCCCAGCATTTATGCTGATCCCCACCGGGGTTCTGGCATAAGACAATAAAAGCCGATCTGGTTAAACCAGGTCGGCTTTTTTAGTGTATTTCCCACAAACGTGCGAAGTGTTTTGCGCGGGATAATGACGAAAACCAGATAGTTAGATTATTTCCACTGTTTCAATTCAAACAGAAAATGCTTTAGTTTTTCGTACCGGAGCGAAGACTGGCTGCAAATGCCAGTTTTACCCAGTCGGCCATGATTTCCGGGTCATCAAAGGCGTCATCGGGCACGCTCCAATAGGGCATTGCGACCGGCTTACCGCTCTTTCGGTTATCATATGACCATTGTCTTGATCCGGCCTCTATGAAAGCTGGCGCTGTTTGTGCGTCCACCTTCAAAAGCAGCTCGTCGTTAACAACGAGCGCTACGATCAGACCCTGGTGATAAATGCCTTTGCCGCCAAACATACGGCGAATGCTGATCGCACCTAAGCCTTCAAAAAACTCCCGAAGAGATTGGTCATCCATCCAGCTTTAAACAGCGTCCTGAATTTGGCGCAGCCTTTCGGCTGATGCAGGCTGAATCTCAACAGATTCACCACAGCCACAAGCCGACGTCTGATTTGGATTGTTGAAAACAAATCCTGTTCGCAAAGTTGTCACTTCAAAGTCCATTTGGGTGCCCAGCAGGAACAGCACAGCTTCGGGCGCGATATAGACCTTCGCATCATCCTTTTCGACACAATCATCACCGGCTTTTGGCTCTGTGACGAGATCGATTGTATATTCCATACCGGCACAGCCACCTTTTTTCACGCCCACGCGAATGCCCAGTGAGCCTTCACGGGAGGCCATGATTTCACGAACGCGCGCTGCGGCTGCATCGGTAAGCGTCAAGACTGAGAAACGGCCCATTTTCATCTCTTCCGGCGTTGTGCTGGTTTACGATTGAAGAATCTTCAATCTGCCCGAGGCAAAGCGCTTTTGTGTTCGGTTGCCACGTTTTTACTATAGTTAGTGTTGTAACATCATTACTGCAAGACGCCAAATCAGAGAGCCGCGATAACCGGCTTACACAAGTTGGTGTGCTGTAACAAAAGAATTGCTGGAAGAGGAAAAGCGAATGTCGATTAAGCGCATGCAGCCTTTGATACTTGCCGGAGTTGCCGGCGTTTTCAGCACGATTTTTTTTATATCTGGCACTCAAGCGCAGGATGCGCCGAAAAAGGCCGCTCCCGCACAGGAGCAGGTCAACCCTGTCGAGGAAACCAAACCCTCAGAGCAGACACAAGACGTAGCTGATGGTGCGATTCTTCCTGATTATCGTGATGATCGCTCAACACCACAGGCACTCATTGAATCCTATTATAACGCCATTAACCGTCAGGAATATGCCCGCGCATACGGATACTATTCGGAAGAGGGACGTGAGCCTGACTTCGCGAAATTCGTCAAAGGTTATAAGGGTACGAAGAGCGTAAAGGTTGCCGTTCGGAAGGTTGAGCCAGATCCGGGCGCAGGACAGATCTACTGGAGTATGCCGGTCGCGATAGAGTCGGAGAGTGAGGATGGCAAGAAGCAGGTATTCACTGGCTGCTACACGATCAACCTGACCAATCCCGGCATTCAGGCAGTGCCTCCATATAAGCCAATGCAGATTATGACGGGTTCTTTGACCAAATCGCCAATAGAAATTGAAAAAAGCGTACCGGAGAGCTGCGAAGCACCATAGTCAAATTATTGGCTTGACCTTGCCACGATGGAAAGCTGCATCATGGAAAAAGTTCAGACAAGGAGTAATTTGAATGGTGACGTTTTCAATCCCAACGATGAAATGTGGCGGCTGCGCGAAAAGTGTTACAAGCGCTTTGCATGAAGTTGATCAAGCAGCCAAAGTAACGGTTGATCTCGATAAAAAGGAGATCACCTTGGACAGCGTTGCATCCGAGCAGCAAGTGCTGGATGCGCTTAAGGCTGCCGGTTATCCAGCAACCATCGCGTAATGATTTGACATAAATTTGATTGTACGTGTCTCGTAACACAAACATACAAAGCACAATTGCCGGACCTTTAACACGCCCGGCATTTTATGAGAGCGCTCTGCACCCAAAAGGGTGTACGGCGCTCTAAGACCATGCGGGATTGGCGACCAAGTGTTGCAGTCGGTTGTGCGTTTCTTGTGTTTGATTGACTGTAGGGCCGTTTTTTGCCACATCAACGACAAATCTCGTTTATGGTACCCGTAGCGACAGCGAATTTCGGTGGGGCGGCTTTGCCGTGCCAACAGGGGCTGGTCGTAAAAGGGGATCGGAACATACAATCATCGCATGACCGCGATAAAGAAGGATGTAAGGCATGGCTATGGTAGCCGATTTCCAGGATCTTCGCACGAAGATGGTTGACAATCAGATCCGCACAACGGATGTCACGGACCTTCGGGTTATTGATGCTTTTCTGACCGTTCCCCGTGAAGTCTTTGTTCCTGCAAACCGTCAGGTCCTTGCCTATATCGACGAAGACCAGTTGCTTGAAGGCGAGGGCGCTGCGCCGCGCTATCTCATGGAGCCGTCGCCTTTCGCGAAGCTGGTACAGCTCGCAAAAGTGAGCAAGGACGATGTCGTTTTGGATGTCGGCTGCGCCACTGGATACTCTTCGGCTATTCTTTCTGAGCTCGCAGGTTCGGTTATTGGCCTTGAAAGTGATTCCGCTTTGTCCGCTGTTGCAGCGGCTCGTTTGCAGGAACTTGGCCATGACAATGTTGTGATCGTTTCAGGTGATCTGAATAAAGGTTATGCATCAGAAGCGCCCTACGATGTGATTTTCATCGAGGGTGCAGTTGATTTTGTACCGGAAGTACTTTTCAATCAGCTTAAAGAAGGTGGCCGTCTGGTCGTTGTCGAAGGGCGTGGAAATGCCGGAATTGCGCGACTTTACGTAAAAGAAAACGGGATTGCTTCGGGGCGCACCGTTTTCAATACGGCAGTTCGTCCGCTTCCTGGTTTTGAACGCGTTGAGCAGTTCGAGTTTTGATCCAGCGCGTGGGGCAATTCTGCAACGATGTGAAAATTGTTTGTGAAAGCACTGGTGGGAAAGATGGAAATAACCGAATTTACACGTTATTAAGTCTTCCCGAACCAATCGGTTCGATTGTGGATTCGTTTGTTCTTATATGAGGTATACGGTGTTCAAAGCGTGCAAAGGACTTATGGCAGCAGCAATCCTTCTGTCGGGCACCGTATTATCGGGACAGGCCGCTCTGTCAGAGACGCTGACTGGCGCTCTCGTAAAAGCCTATAAGAACAACGCGACACTCAACTCGTCGCGTGCTGGCGTTCGTATTCAGGATGAAAACGTAGCGATTGCGAAATCCAATTATCGCCCGCAGGTGACCGGGTCTTATAATGTTGGCCGCAGCAAGTCGCCCGTTTCAGGCTATCGCACAACCGGCACATACGGCATTGAGCTCAATCAGATGCTGTTCGACGGCTTTCAGACGAAGAATAACGTCGCAGCCGCAGAAACCACTGTCTTTGCGCAGCGCGAAAACCTTCGTAACACTGAACAGAACACACTCCTATCGGCTGTTCAGGCTTATATGAATGTGTACCAGCTTCGTCAGATTGCAGTGCTGCGTGAGAAAAACCTTGCAGCTATGAACGAGCAGGTTCGTGCTTCGCGCGCGCGTCTTGATGTTGGTGAAGGTACACGCACTGACGTTGCTCAGTCGGAAGCGCAGCGTTCGACTGCTATCGCACAATTGAATGCAGCCCGCGCTGACGTTAAGTCTGCAGAAGCGACATATGTTCAGATTGTCGGTGCACAGCCTGATCGCCTTTCACTGGCACCAGCAGCTAAAAACCTGCCGCGTTCTCCAGAAATGGCTTTTGCGAATGCAAAGAATATTCATCCCGGCATTCTTGCAACTCAGTATGCAGTTAACGCACAGGGCTATAACGTCAAGGCCAAGGAAGGCGCGTTGCTTCCGACTGTTGGCTTGACCGCGAGCGCAAGCCACCTCGACACTTATGCCGGCACCAATGCAGGCGATGGCAACTCGGCATCGGTCGGTCTCGGTGTGAGCATTCCGATTTATACCGGCGGACGCACATCGGCACAGGTCCGTCAGGCGAAGGAACAGTTGGGGCAGGCTCGCATTGAGGTTGATGTTATTCAGGATCAGGTTCGTCAGGCAATCAGCTCTGCTTGGTCGCAGCTGGAGGCAGCGCGTGCTTCTGTGAAGGCTAATCGCGACGGTATTGCCGCTGCTCAGCTCGCACTTGATGGTGTTATCGAAGAGCGCAAGGTCGGTCAGCGGACCACACTTGATGTTTTGAATGCGCAGAATGCTCTTGTTGATGTTCAGATCGCGCTTGTGCAAGCAGAACATGACTCGATTGTCGCGAGTTATGCACTTCTGGCTGCCAGTGGTCGTATGACAGCGCAGGATATGCAGTTGCAGGTTGCTCAGTATAAGCCGGAAGAGCATTACAATGCAGTCAAAGACAAATGGTTCGGCCTGCGTACGCCGGATGGTCGTTAAGCAATTGCTGCAATAAAGTTTACCGAACGGCGCCAAGGGCGCCGTTTTTGATTCTCGAAACAAAGCATAATTCTTAATAAATTGATAAAGCTGTGGGTTCGGATTGCACATGGCTGTGCAGGGATTCTCAAACCATCGAAGGTTCTGTACCCTTAATCCATTGATTCTTTGCCTGTGCAGGCAATTGACAATAAGGAAAGACGGACAGCTATGGCACAAACATCAAGCGCGGCGCGTGAACCGTCAATGGAAGAAATTCTCGCTTCCATTCGCCGGATCATTGAAGACAGTGATGTTTCCCGCCACCCGATTGTTGCCCCACCTTCGTTTTCGGCGCGTAGCGAGGTTGCAAAATTTCGCAAGCCTGTTTCCGTTCAGGAAACTCTGCCCGAACCGGGCATCCTTTCTGAAGAGACCGTACTGCGTGGTTCCATTCAAGAACCGGCACTGAAAGAAATCAGAGCAGTGGAAGCACCGGAGGCGGACGACGACGAAGATTTCGTTCTGGATGCACAGAATGATGACAAGCGTAGCGATGTTTTAGAACTTGCCGCCAGGATCGATGATATGCCTCCACTTGAAACGCAGATTGCGAACGAACTGAAGGTTTCGGAGCCAGTTGAAGAGCGCAAGCCGCAGGTTGAAGTCCCGCCTGCCGATTTGAAGCCGCAGAGTGCCGCACATATTTTATCGGAAGGTACGGAGCGAAAGGTCGCTGCCGCATTTCAGGATTTAAACCACGCTGTGCATTCGGAACCGCGGCGTTCGTTCGATGATATTGCGGCTGATATTCTGCGTCCGATGCTACAAGACTGGCTCGATAAGAATTTGCCGACGCTCGTCGAACGGCTCGTTCGCGAAGAAATCGAACGCGTGGTGCGTGGTGAACGCTAACAAAACTGCACCAGAGCGGACTATTTGACCCGTCTGTCTTGCAGGCGGGTTTTCACTTTTAGGGTGATTTGTTGGCTGTTAGTTGCTATTGAGCCGTCAATCAATTCATTCCGAATTCAGACCGGATATTTCTATGCTTGAGAAGACTTATGACGCTGCGGCTGTAGAGCCGAAAATCGCTGAACGCTGGGAAGAAGCCGGCGCTTTCAAGGCGGGTGCAGGTTCAAAGCCGGGCGCTGATCCTTTTGCAGTCGTCATTCCGCCACCCAATGTGACGGGCTCGCTGCATATGGGCCATGCGCTGAACAACACCGTTCAGGACATCATGGTTCGCTTTGAGCGTATGCGCGGCAAGAATGTTCTCTGGCAGCCGGGCCTCGACCATGCGGGTATCGCCACGCAAATGGTGGTTGAGCGTCAGCTTGCAGAACGGCAGGAGCCGAACCGTCATGCCATGGGCCGCGAAAAGTTCATTGAACGTATCTGGCAGTGGAAATCTGAATCGGGCGGAATGATTTCTAATCAGCTTCGTCGTCTTGGCGCATCCTGCGATTGGTCGCGTGAGCGTTTCACGATGGACGAAGGTCTGTCGCGCGCTGTCATCGAAGTCTTTGTTTCGCTCCATAAGCAGGGACTGATTTATCGTGACAAGCGGCTCGTGAATTGGGATCCAAAGCTTCTGACCGCGATTTCCGATATTGAAGTCGAATCCCGTGAGACCAAGGGCCATCTTTGGCATCTGCGTTATCCGCTGGAAAACATTCCGTTTGATCCCGAAAACCCGCACACCTTTATCGTGGTTGCAACGACCCGTCCTGAAACTATGCTGGGCGATACAGGGGTTGCTGTAAACCCGAAGGACGAGCGTTATCACGCCTCTGTCGGCAACAACATTGTTCTGCCGCTTGTTGGCCGTCTCATTCCCGTTGTTGCGGATGATTATGCTGATCCTGAAGCAGGTTCCGGTGCCGTCAAGATCACACCGGCACATGACTTCAACGATTTTGAAGTCGGCAAGCGCAATGATCTGCGCGCGATCAACATCCTGACACCATCGGCTGCCATCACGCTGAAGGACAATGTTGACTTTCTGGAAGGTCTGGAACTGACGTCCGAACTTAACGCGCTGATAAGCGTGTTTGAAGGTCTCGATCGCTTTGCTGCGCGCAAGCGCCTTGTCGAAATGCTTGATGAACAGGGCTATCTGGAAAAGATTGAAGATCACACTCACGCCGTTCCGCATGGTGATCGTGGTGGCGTGCCGATCGAGCCTTATCTGACAGATCAGTGGTATGTGAATGCCGCAGAGCTGGCAAAGCCTGCCATGGCTGCCGTTCGTGATGGCCGCACGCAGATTGTACCCAAAAATTGGGAAAAGACCTACTTCGACTGGATGGAAAACATTCAGCCATGGTGCGTTTCACGTCAGCTCTGGTGGGGACATCAGATTCCGGCATGGTACGGCCCAGACGGCAAATACTTCGTTGAAAAGAGCGAAGAGGAAGCCAAAGCCGCTGCGCGCGCGCATTATGGCGAAGAGGTTGAACTTGAACGCGATACCGATGTTCTGGATACTTGGTTCTCGTCGGGTCTCTGGCCATTCTCCACACTTGGCTGGCCCGACAAAACGCCTGAGCTCGCAACTTATTATCCAACAAGTGTTGTGGTAACGGGTTTCGATATTCTGTTCTTCTGGGTCGCCCGCATGATGATGATGGGCTTGCATTTCATGGAGGAGGTTCCGTTCCATACGGTCTATCTTCATGCACTCGTGCGCGACAAGCACGGCGCCAAAATGTCCAAGTCCAAGGGCAATGTCATTGATCCGCTGGAACTCATGGACGAGTACGGCGCGGATGCGTTGCGCTTCACCCTTGCCATCATGGCGGCGCAAGGCCGTGACGTGAAGCTCGATCCAGATCGGATAGCAGGCTATCGCAATTTTGGTACCAAGCTCTGGAATGCAACGCGTTTTGCACAGATGAACGGCGTAAAGCTTGACCCGAATTTCAAGCCGGCTGATGCAAAGCTTGCCGTCAATCGCTGGATTTTGACTGAACTGACCAAAGCAGCTGCTGCTGTTACGGATGGTATTGCAAATTATCGTTTCAATGAAGCGGCAGGCGCTGCATATCGTTTTGTCTGGAACCAGTTCTGCGACTGGTATCTTGAGTTGCTCAAGCCGATTTTCATGGGTGAAGATGAGCTGGCCAAGGCGGAAGCGCAGGCAACGGCTGCTTACTGTCTGGATGAAATCTACAAGATTTTACATCCATTCATGCCGTTCATGACCGAAGAGCTCTGGACGCTGACCGCAGGCGAGGGCGAAAAGCGTGATACGGTTCTGGCTTTGGCGAAATGGCCGGAATTGACGTTCGAGGATGGAGACTCCGCCACCGATATCAACTGGCTGGTTGATCTTGTTATGGGGATTCGCTCTGTTCGTGCAGAGATGAATGTTCCTGCGCGCGCGGTCGCTCCGATTGTGGTCCTCGAGGCCAATGCCGCCACTGTTGATCGGTTTGCGCGTCACGATGCGGCAATCAAGCGTCTGGCACGCGTTGAAAGCGTATCATTTGCACAGGAAGCGCCAAAAGGTTCTGCCCAGTTGGTACATGGTGAAGCGACGATCTGCCTGCCGCTTGGCAGCCTGATTGATCTTACGGCTGAAGCAGCGCGTATGGCCAAGGAAGCGGGTAAAATTGCCGCCGAAATGGAAAAAATCGAGAAGAAGCTCTCGAATGAGAAGTTTGTGGCCAATGCCAAGGAAGAGGTCGTTCGTGCCGAACGTGAACGCTTGACCGAACTAAAGGATGCTGCCGCACGCGTTGCGACGGCTCAAGCACGTATCCGCGAAGCAGGCTGATTCAGGCTTCCAGCTGAAGCCTAAATCGAATCAAGCACCCGGCAGCTCTGTGTTGCCGGGTGTTTTCGTTAAACATGTTGGTAAATGGCCCCTTTCAAGGAGCCTGTGCCCTCATCGAACCACGGTTTCGATTGTTTTTTACTGATGTTGCGCTTTAGCAACAAGGCGGGAAAAGGGCTTAAAAGTGGCCGAAATTGGCAATTCTCGAACGTTTATCTCCAGGAAACTTAGCAGAATTCCTGCTCGCTCCCATTATTTTGGGGTTTTCGATAAACCTAGGCTCCGATAGGCCGAACCTGTTCCATTTATGCATCTTGCAGCTTGAATCATTCCTGATTTACGTTTGCGTCAAAGTAAAAGTTTCGGGTTCACGTTATTTTGTTTGGGAGGACATTTCATGAAGGCCAACAGCCTGAAAATAGCGGGTATTGCGACTGCGCTGCTTGGAAGTGCGGTTGTTGCACATGCAAGCGGCCTGGAGCGCAGTTCGCAGGATTTTGATATCCTGTTTGAGCAGGGCACGGTCGTTGATACGACAGGAACGTTTGTTGCCCCGCAACGTAAGCTCAAGAATATTCGTGGTTCGGCCGTGGGGGCAGCAACTGGGGGCATTAACCCAATCACCAGACAGCCTTATGGTACTGAAGTTGATGAAGCCAAGAGTTATTGGGTTCCCAAATTTTCAGCTAAGGTTGATCTGACAAACGACCTCGCTTGTGCTGCACAGTACCGCCAGCCTTGGGGTATTCATACCGACGTTGGCACTGACACAGTGCGTATGTTTACGGCCATTGAGCAAAAAATTTCTTCACATGATTATGGTCTGAACTGCTCGTACAGGTTCTCCGCAGGTGAAAAAGGTTTTTTCCGCCTTCTCGGTGGCGTTAGTTATCAGGAGCTTAGTGGCGAGCAGACACGCATGATCCCACCGGGATCGGCTTTTGGTGGCTCGTTCCGTGTGGCTTCGCTTGATGTGGAAGATAAGTCATTCGGCTGGCGTATTGGCGCTGCCTATGAACTCCCTGAATATGCAATCCGCGCAAGCGTTGTGTACCAGTCGGAAGTGAAATACACCCTTGAAGGCACCATTGATAATCTGGCTCTAAGCCCGATTACCGGGCGTGGGCTTCCGATTAGCGTTGCTGGCGATGTCTCAACGCCATAGTCAGTGGAATTCAAGTTCCAGACCGGTATTGCCCCGGATTGGCTTGCTTTCGGTTCGGTCAAATGGACTGATTGGTCAAGCGTCGAGAAGGTTGCATTCAATTCTTCTTCAAACCTTCAGCTGGCACCGGGTGTTGTTATTCCTAAGGGAACAAATATCACCAACCTGAACCTCTACTATCAGGATGGCTGGACTGTCAGTGGTGGTGTCGGTCATAAGTTCAATGAACAGTGGTCTGCGGCTGCAACGGTTACGTGGGATCGCGGGACGACAACCGGGCTTACATAGCAGACAGACGTGTGGCTGTTTGGTCTCGGAACAAACTACAAGGCGACGGATAATTTCGAAGTTCGTCTTGCTGGTGCCGCTGGTTGGCTGACGTCCGGTGAAATGGACGACACTTATATCAATGGTAAGTTCAATCCGACTGGTTCTAAGGGCGATTTTGGAAACGATTTCGTGGGCGCTTTGTCGCTGACGGCCAAGATCAAGTTCTGATCGTTTAATGTCGACAAAAAAGCCCGGCTCGAAGCCGGGCTTTTTTGTTCAGAGCAGCGTTTATTGCTCAAGGCGTGCAAGCAGTGACGATGTATCCCAGCGTCCGCCACCGTTTTTCTGGACTTCCTTATAGAACTGATCAACAAGCGCTGTGACGGGCAAAAGCGCACCGTTTCGGTCTGCTTCGTCAAGGCAAATTCCCAAATCCTTGCGCATCCAGTCGACCGCAAAGCCAAAGTCATATTTGCCTTCATTCATGGTGCGATGGCGATTTTCCATCTGCCACGAGCCAGCTGCCCCTTTGGAAATGACCGCAATCAGCTTTTCTATGTCGAGGCCGGCCTTCTTACCGAAGTGAATGCCCTCGGCCAGCCCTTGCATGAGACCGGCGATGCAAATCTGATTGACCATCTTCGCCAACTGACCAGAGCCGACAGGTCCCATCAACCCAACGGAGCGCGCATAGGCTTCGATGATTGGCTTGGCACGGTCGAAAATTGGTTCCTCTGCGCCGACCATTACAGTGAGAACGCCGTTTTCAGCACCTGCCTGACCGCCGGAAACCGGAGCGTCTATGAAATGAAAGCCGCGCGATTGCGCTTCTGCGTCGAGCTCGCGCGCAACCTCTGCGGAAGCCGTTGTATTGTCGATGAAGATCGCTTCTTTTTTCATGGTGGAGAAGGCGCCATTCGCTCCCACCGTCACTTCGCGCAGATCATCATCATTGCCGACACAGCAGAAAATGAAATCCGCATCTTTCGCTGCTTCCGCCGGAGTGGCTGCATGCTTGCCGTTAAACTGTTCTGCCCATTTGATCGCCTTCGCATTTGTCCGGCTATAGACCGTAACGTCATAGCCACCTTTGTTTTTAAGGTGGCCTGCCATCGGATACCCCATGACGCCGAGGCCGAGGAAGGCTACTTTAATTGCAGTCATTGTCTGTTACCTCCGAGAGGGAATATAAGAATGCTTAAAAGCAGGGATAAATATATGTCGCTGTGCAAGTGCGGCGGTTAGGTCAGGGGCGTCATCACGGCTTTCCGATAGGCCGCGCGCTGCGAAAGGCGCTGATACCAATCTTCTAGATGAGGCATTGACGGACGTGTGATCGGAAACGCGAACCAAGCATAGACATAGCAACCAAGTGGTATGTCACCAATGCCGAAACTTTCCCCCGATAGCCATTTTTGCTGGGAAAGAGCATGATCTGCAATCTTGAGCGATCGCGTCAGGCCCTCAATTCCGCGCTGCGCAACGGCCTTGTCGCGCTTGTCTTCGGGAAGCCGGATCAAATTTGCCATCACATTGCGAAAATCTGCATAAAGCGTGGAGGATGCCCAATCCATCCACTTTTCCGCCTGCGCACGTTCGGCAGGGGCTTCAATCCAAAGGCCGCTCTTTGCATGCGTTGCAGCAAGATAGCGAACGATCACATTGGATTCCCAGAGTGTTGTGTCACCATCTTCGAGGAGCGGAATGAGACCATTTGGGTTACGAGCGAGGAAACTCGCCTCCTGCAGGCCACCAAACTGCCCGCCTAAATTGATCTGCTCATAGTCGAGCCCGAGTTCTTCAGCTATCCAAAGCACCTTTTTGACATTGGTGGAATTGGTTCGACCCCAGATTTTCAGCATGATTAAGCCTGTCGATTTGCGATTGAAAGACGTGCGTTGCGCTTAAGAGAGCTATGTATTTAAAGCAGATCGCCCCCGGTAGCTGCAAGGCGAACGGGGGCGATAAATTTTCTTTATTCGTAATCTCAGCGGATCAAATGCCGTGTCAGGCGCCTTTCTAGGAAGTCCCAGACGTGCCGAAGACATTCAACGATAATCAAATAGATGACTGCCGCCCAGATATAGGTCTGAAAGTCGAATGTGCGCGAATAAGCGCGGCGCGTCTCTCCCATAAGATCGAGCACAGTGATGATCGCGACAATAGCCGATCCCTTGATCATCAGAATGATTTCGTTGCCATAAGGGCGCAGAGCAACGATCAGAGCCTGTGGCAGGATCACTTTAACAAAAGTCACGCGTTTGGAAATGCCGAGCGCTGCAGCGCCTTCCCATTGGCCGAGTCCAACGCTTTGAATGGCCCCGCGCAGGATTTCTGCCTGATAGGCGGCCGTGTTCAGCGAGAAGGCGAGGATCGCGCAATTCCACGCATCACGGAAGAACACCCAAAGACCGATGCTTTCAAGAAAAGGGCGGAATGTGCCAAAGCCGTAGTAGATCAGGAAGGTTTGAGCCAGAAGCGGTGTACCGCGAAAGAAATAGACGTAGCCAAACGCAAGGCTGCGCAGCCAACGGTTTTTGGACATGCGCGCAGCCGTAATCGGTAGCGACAAAATCGCTCCAATCACGATGGAAATAGCAACCAGTTGCAGGGTAACGAGAAGCCCCGACCAATAGCGCGGTCCATAGGTCTCAAAAAGATCAATGCGCCAGCTGTTATAGAGATAAATTGCAAGACCGAGGAACATCAAAGCCCAGAAGGCAACGATGATATGTCCGGCAATTCGTGTGCGTGTCCAAACTTTTGCAACGGGGGGCGGTGCCAGAACTTTTGCGGTGCCTGCAGAGATGACTTCACTCATAATCATGCTCCCCGCGATGCATTGTTACTGGCATCGGCCCAGCGAGCGATGCGGTTTATGAAATAGGACGAGATAATCGCAAGTCCAAGATAAAGCAGACAAGCCACGCCAAAAAACAGGAAGGGCTCTTTGGTGACGCGTGCGGCAATCGATGTCTGACGCAAAATATCCGACAATGTGATGACGGACACCAAAGATGTGTCTTTAAGCAGAACCAGCCAGAGATTGGCGAGGCCGGGAAGGGCAATGCGGATCAATTGCGGAAAAATGACTTTGCGCATGGTCTGCCAATAGGAAAGACCGACGGCATAACCACCTTCATATTGTCCGCGTGGAATGGCGCGGAAAGCCGACAGAAACACTTCACTCGAATAGGATGAAAACACAAAGCCAAGCGCAATCATGCCCGCTACAAAAGCGTTGATCTCAATATTCGCATTGATATTGAAAAAGGTGAGCAATTGCTGGAGCAGAAGCGACGCACCGAAATAGACGAGAAAAAGCGTCAGAAGCTCCGGCAGGCCACGAAAAATAGTGGTGTAGATATTGCTGGCCAGTCGCATCGAGCGTTCACTCGACTGCTTTCCTAAAGCCACAATAAAACCCAGAACAAGACCGACGGGCAAGGTTGCAAGGGCCAGACTGATTGTGACGACAAATCCCCAAGCGATACTTTTACCCCATCCCCCAGGGCCAAAGCTTAACAATGTGGCGTAATGTTCCATGCGCCTAATCTCTTTCTGAGGGCTTCAAATCGATTGCGAAAATGCGATTTGACAACTTTTGAAAGTTTCTCATTATAGCCCAAATAGTTACGCCGGTTTACGTGGGCGTAAACCGGCGTCTGATATTAAGAAATTTTAGTTTTCTGCACCGTAGGCGTCGAAATCGAAGTACTTGTCATTGATTTCTTTGTACTTGCCGTTGGCGCGGATTGCCTTGATGGCTTCATTGAATTTTTCGATGAGTTCCGGGCGGCCTTTTTTGAATGCAACGCCTGCACCCGGACCGTGAATCTCGATCACCGGCGGGAACGTGCCGACCATCTTGCAGCATGCACCATCTGGGGTCTTGAGCCACTCGGAAAGCGTCACGCTGTCGTCGTTGACGGCATCAAGTCGACCGTTTGCAAGATCCAGACGATATTCTTCGGCCGTTGGATAGGCTTTGATCGTGCTGTCGGTAAAGGTTTTTTCCGAGTAATTGGCATGCGTGGTTGATCCCTGCACGCCAATGGTCTTGCCAGCGAGGTCTTCCTTGGTCACGCCTTTGATGTCGGTGTCTTTCGGAGCCGCAATGCCGGGAGGGGTGTTGTAGTACTTGTTGGAGAAATCGACCTGCTTCTTGCGTTCATCCGTGATGGACATCGAGGCAATAAAGGCATCGAACTTGCCCGACTGAAGGGCAGGGATGGCGCCATCCCAATCCTGGGTTACGAATTCACATTGGGCCTTCATTTCATCGCAAAGTGCCCTGGCAATATCTACGTCGAAACCGGAAAGCGTGCCATCTGGCTGAATGAAGTTGAAGGGAGGGTAAGCGCCTTCTGTACCAATCTTAAGCTTCAGAGGCTCTTGAGCATTGGCAATGCCAGCGCTCATGCTGCCAAGAGTAATTGCAAGTGCTGCTATTGATGTCGCCGCAGCGATACGCTTAATAACGCGCATTCTTAGTCCTCTCGTTTTGTTTCGGCTGGCTCCCTGATTATTTTTCTGGTTCAGCCGCATTTAAGGAGCATTATCGACGAGGATTGTTCGGTCGCAGGTCTGACAATGTGATCCCTGATTTCTATAATTAGATGCTAGAGCTGATAACGCGCAATAATTATTCGCACTTATGCCCATCCATCCGCCCATAACCCCATAATCCCACCATTTTTCATCGAATGGCAAGACGGTTTGAGTAATTTAATTTTTAGCGTAAAAAGGGATTTTCCAAAGAAAAGGCATGATCGAAAGATATTTTTCAGTGTTTTCCGTGTCGATATAATCAATTGTTAGTGAAAACCTCAAAGCTCCATCAATTGTTGAATGAAGTCTGCAATTTCTTCGATTTGATCAAGATGAAACACCGGTAATCTTTCATGGCTTTGCATATGATCGCTGGCAATGGCAACAATGCTGGAATCGCTATCGCAAAGCGGTGGCCCTTCGTGGCTGCCAATACGCCTAAGTTCGATCTTCTTATGAGGTTCGTTTTTGTAGCCTTCAATCAGAACCAGATCGCAGGGGGCCAGCTTGCTGACAATGACTGGTAATGACGGCTCTTCTTCGCAAAGATTTTCATGCATGATCGCATAACGTGCAGATGAAACGATTGCGACTTCCGCAGCGCCAGCATTGCGGTGCCGCCAGGAATCTGTCCCGATATGATCAATATCAAAATTATGATGAGCGTGTTTCACCGTCGAGATGCGATAGCCACGTTTGGTCAGCGCCTGAACGAGGCTTTCCGTCAGTGTGGTTTTGCCAGCATTTTTCCAACCGGTGATTCCGAACAGTTTATGGGTCATTGGATGGCCTCAATCAGCAGCTTTGCTGCCTCAAGATCTTCAGGTCTGTTGATGTTGAAGAAGGGGTCATAAACTGCGCCATTGGATGTAAGTGCCACGAGCGCAAACACCACCTCTTCAAAACCGACATTTTGCGCGAAAGCAAGCACACTGGCCGTTTCGGTGCGTGCCAGCCAGTCAATAAGCGGTTGCAGCAGTTCTGTTTTCCAAAGCCCGCAAGTCGGATGAACACGGCCATTGGAACACGCAAGCACAATGCTGGCACCGGTTTTTGCTTGCTGCTCGTAAAGCCGCGATACAAGGTCAAGCGGCAGAAAGGGGCAGTCGGCTGCAACACTCAGGAGCAACGGGAAGCCGGCGGCATATTCCAATGCTGTCTTGAGCCCCACAAGTGGCCCACCATGCGCGGAAATGGAGTCCGCTGTCACAGGTATCCCTAGTTTTGGAAGACGGCCATGATCGCCATTGGCGTTGAGAAAAAGCTGATCGACCTGCGGTGAAAGGCGCTTTGCAACATGTTCAAGAACTGTCTTTGTGCCGAGCTTTTGCAAAAATTTATCACCCGGCACACCGCCCGCCTGCATGCGGCTGGACTGGCCTCCGGCAATAATGGCACCTGCGATACGGTGCGTCTTTCCTGTCACGTGGGTTCTACTCCCGTGGGCGCAGCAGCCAGTGTGCTTTTATAGTGTTCCCGCTTTTTGAGAACATTTTCGCGGTACACCATATAAATACCGCTGCTGACGACAAGAATTGATCCAAGGATTGTATAAGTGTCTGGCGCTTCATTGAAGATCACAGTGCTTAGCAGGATCGCCCAAAGCAGGCTCGAATAGCGGAATGGCGAAACAAATGAAATTTCACCTTCACGCATCGCCAAAATGATAAAGTGATAGCCAACCAGCAAAAGTGCTGCCGCCACAGCCATGAAAAGAATTGGCTCCAGGCCGATGGGTTGCCAGCCGCCCATAGGCACTATGAGTGCTCCACCTGTGAGTGCAATGGCACCGGCAGTGAGCGTTGAGAGATAAAGTGTCGGCACATGTGCCGGGACGCGGCGTGTCGCAATATCGCGCATCGCTGCAAAGCAGACGCTGGAAAGCAAAATCCCCACGGCGGCAAGCGTTGTTGAGGTGTCAGCGCCAGGACGAATGATAATCAGAACCCCGATCAACCCGAATGAGATACACATCCAGCGCCGCCAGCCGACTTTTTCATTCAGAAAAAGCACGGCGCCAACGGTCACAACCAAGGGCGTTGCCTGAAATACGGCTGAACAGAAAGCCTGTGAAAGATGCCCGAGCGAATAGATATATGTGACTGTTGCCAGCACTTCGCCCAGAACACGCAGCAACGTCATCTTATCCATCGACATGTTGCGAAGCGCTCCGTTGCGCCATGCGAGCAGGCCGATTGCCGTTGTTGCAAATATTCCTCGAATGAACATGTACTGACCACTGTTCATATGGATCAGCAAATATTTGGTAATTGAATCGCCGATGGTGAATGTCCCCATGGCGAGGAGCATGAAAATGCTTGCACGAAAATTTGCAGTTTGCGGCACAATATAAAATCCGATTTTGGGACTTTCTATCGCTACCTTATGATTTAGATAACGTCCAATGCATATGTGTTGCGAATTGATTTAAATTATTTATCCGCCAGTCAGGCTCATGTGACGTGCAACAGCCGGGCGATTATGGTCGCGATCAATGATGAAATCATGGCCCTTGGGCTTGCGTGAAATGGCCTCGTCAATCGCATCATTGAGAACGCTGTCACTTTCGCTTGCACGCACTGCGGTGCGCAGATCCGCATCATCGTTCTGACCAAGACACATATAAAGCATGCCTGTGCATGTCAGGCGCACACGGTTGCAGCTTTCGCAGAAATTATGCGTAAGGGGTGTGATAAAACCGAGCCGGCCACCCGTTTCTTTTATGGTGACATAGCGGGCAGGGCCACCGGTATGATAGGAATTGTCGGTTAGTGTGAACTGCTTGCCAAGATCGACACGAAGCTGCGAAAGCGGCAGATATTGATCCGTGCGATCAATCTCTATTTCACCCATCGGCATGGTTTCGATCAGCGTCATGTCCATGTCACGACCATGCGCCCAGCGGATCAGCTCTGGAATTTCAAACTCATTGAAGTTTTTCAGCGCAACAGCGTTGATTTTAATGCGAAGACCGGCCTTCTGCGCAGCGTCAATACCTTCAATGACGCGATTAAGATCACCCCAGCGGGTAATAGTACGGAATTTATCAGGATCAAGCGTGTCCATCGAGACATTGATACGCTTTACACCACATTCTGCGAGTTCATCAGCATAACGGACAAGTTGCGACCCGTTGGTTGTGAGCGTCAGCTCTTCCAACGCGCCGGTTTTGAGGTGACGCGACAGCCCGCGGATCAGATGCATGATGTTTTTGCGAACAAGCGGCTCACCGCCTGTCAGGCGCAACTTGCGCACACCCTTATCGATAAAGGCGCTGCAAATCCGATCCAGTTCTTCGAGCGTCAGCAGGTCTTTTTTCGGCAGAAACGTCATATGCTCTGCCATGCAATAGGTGCAGCGGAAATCACAGCGATCTGTCACTGAAACGCGCAAATAGGTGACAGCGCGTCCAAACGGATCAATCATATCTCCGGTCGAAGAAACAGCAGGCAATGTCTGAGATTGATTCATAGAATAAGCCATTGTTTCAAAACGCTGCAAAGTCACCCTCTTCAAGAGATAAGTTCCCTTGAGGAGTTTGTCCAGTTTATGTGACTGTCATCCTGTATATTGCAGAATCAAACGCAGCGGGAATGACGGAGAACAATTATGAGTGATGTCTGGCCGACCGAGTTGCGGGTGTCGAAGGATCGCAAGCTTTTGACGGTGGCTTTCGAAAACGGTGAGCGTTTTGAGCTGACAGCAGAATTCTTGCGTGTGCTCTCTCCTTCGGCAGAAGTGCAGGGCCATTCACCAGAACAACGGGTCACGGTGGGCGGCAAGCGCAATGTGGAAATCATGCGTATGGACCCGGTCGGCAACTATGCCGTCCGTATTACTTTTGATGACATGCACGATACCGGACTGTTCTCGTGGACTTATCTGCACAAGCTGGGCACTCAGAAGGATACTCTCTGGCAAACCTATCTGGACGAGCTTGTGGAAAAAGGGCTGAAACGCGACCCGAAATAAAAAAAGGGGCGATAAACGCCCCATTTTTAACCGAGATTGAGCTCTTTGAAAAAGTCATTGCCTTTGTCGTCGATGACGATAAAGGCTGGAAAATCGACCACTTCAATGCGCCATATGGCTTCCATGCCGAGCTCTGGATACTCGACCACCTCAACCTTCTTGATGCAGTCCTGAGCAAGGCGGGCAGCAGGGCCACCAATCGAACCCAGATAGAAGCCGCCATGTCTGCCACACGCTTCACGGACCTGACGCGAGCGATTGCCCTTGGCGAGCATCACCATCGAACCGCCAAATGACTGGAACTGATCGACATAAGAATCCATGCGGCCAGCCGTCGTCGGCCCAAAGGAGCCGGATGCATAACCGGTTGGCGTCTTGGCTGGGCCTGCATAATAAATCGGGTGGTTCTTGAAATAATCCGGCATAGGTTCGCCGTTTTCCAGCCGTTCGCGGATTTTCGCATGCGCCAGATCGCGTGCGACGATGATTGAGCCAGTCAAAGAAAGCTGTGTCTTTACAGGGTGTTTCGACAGTTCCTTAAGTATCTGCTCCATGGGCTGGTTGAGGTCAATTTTGACCACATGCGATGAGAGCTTTTCCTCGTCAATCTCTGGCATATACTGCGCGGGATTGGTTTCGAGTTTCTCAAGGAAGATACCGTCTTTCGTGATTTTGCCTTTGGCCTGCCGGTCGGCAGAGCAGGAGACACCCAGACCAATTGGCAGCGATGCGCCATGGCGGGGCAGGCGGATAACGCGTACATCGTGGCAGAAATACTTGCCGCCAAACTGTGCACCGACGCCAAGCGACTGTGTCAGCTTATGGATTTCAGCTTCCATCTCCAGATCGCGGAAAGCATGACCGTCTTCCGAACCCTTGGTTGGGAGACTGTCGAGATAGCGCGTGGATGCGAGCTTCACCGTCTTGAGGTTCATTTCAGCGGAGGTTCCGCCGATAACGATTGCCAGGTGATACGGTGGGCAGGCCGCAGTGCCGAGGCTTAAGATCTTATCCTTAAGGAAATCAATTAGGCGGTCATGCGTCAGCAACGATGGTGTGCCCTGATACAAGAACGTCTTGTTGGCAGAGCCGCCGCCCTTGGCAACAAACAGGAATTTATAGGCGTCTTCGCCCTCTTCATAAATGTCGATCTGCGCAGGCAGATTGTTCCTGGTGTTCTTTTCTTCGAACATCGATAACGGGGCGAGCTGCGAATAACGCAGGTTCTTCTTGTTATAGGCATCCAGAACGCCGGCAGCGAGCGCATCAGCATCACCGCCTTCTGTCCAGACGCGACGGCCTTTTTTACCCATGATGATTGCTGTGCCGGTGTCCTGGCACATGGGCAACACACCGCCGGCCGCAATATTGGCATTTTTCAGCAGGTCATAAGCCACGAAGCGGTCATTATCGGTGGCTTCCGGGTCTTTCATGATATTGGCAAGTTGCTGCAAATGGCCGGGGCGCAGCAGGTGATTGATATCCGCAAAGGCAGCTTCCGACAGAATGCGCAGGCCTTCAGCATCAACGCTCAGAACTTCCTGTCCCTTAAACATATCGACCGAAACATGATCAGATGTCAGTTTGCGATAAGGAGTGTTGTCTTCGCCAAGTGGAAAAAGATCAGCGGCGCCTGCTTCTGCCATTGTGGTACCTCGCGTGCTTGCCAGTTACATATTCTCGCCGGGCTTTTAGCGTGATGCTGGGTGGATTCCACTGCGGCACTTTGTGCAGATCCGGAATTAATCGTTTCGTATGTGTCTGCAAAAACGCTTCTCAAGAAAAATTGATAGAACTGCCCGAAAAAAAATGAGGAGATTGCGTTAACGTTAAAAGATTCTATACGAGATTCATCAATTCTATGGGCGAAGATTGACGCAGGCCGCTATAGCGGTTGTACTGAATTGGCGGTTGGAATGCAGTTCTCCAGAAATTTGAATCGGAACATTGAAGATAATCGCAAACGTGGTCCTTATGTCCGCAAAGCGATGGCTTTCGCACTGGCCGCATCGACACTTTTCTCGACAGCGCAGGCGCAGGCAGCAAATTCGCTGCTTGAGCTGTTCCAGCAGCGCCGTCAGCAGCAAGCCCAACCGGTTCAACCGCCAGTGCAGGCCACACCGGCACCCAAGATTGCAAAGCCGGTTTCCGTGCCCAGAGCCGCCATACCGCCCGCACAGCGTGTGACGGTTAAGGGACCGCAGATATACGATTACAAGCCGGACGCCTTGATTAATATCGATTTCAGCGCGCTCGATATGCAGGTGACCGCAGCTGTCGCTGCTGCGCAAACAGATGCTCTGACGTCAGGCATGTCGCCGATTGGCCCAACAAAGAAGGTGACGGAAACACCGGCTGAATTAGCTTTTGATGCGGCGGCGGATTATCTCAAGACTGTTAATGTGAAAGCAGAAAAGCAGATCGCGGACGCCATCGTCAGCTTCTATTCTGAAAACCGCAAATTCCTCTGGTCAGCCGATAATAAGGCCCTTGATAAGGCGCGCAGCGTCGCCGCGTTCTTTGCGCAGTCGGATGAAGATGGGTTCAACCCCGAGGAATATGAAGTTTCAATTCCCGGCGATCATTTTGATGAATCGCAGCTTGCAGAACGCCAACAAAAACTCACGGATTTTGAAATCCGCATGTCAGCGCGCGCGCTGCGTTATGCAATCGACGCAGGCGAGGGGCGTATTGTTGCTGACCGCTTGAGTGGCTTTCACGACCTGCCGCGTAAGCGCGTCGATCCAAAGGCGGTCCTTGCTCGTCTGGCGACTGAAACTGATCCGGTCGCCTATCTGAAAAGCTTTCAGCCAAACAATGAAGCCTATTCGGCCCTGAAGCGCGAACTGGCGAACACAGAGGCGCCAGCAGGCGAACCAATTCGCATTTCACTCGATAAAGCCATTCGTCCGGGAGATACCAGCGATCAGCTGGCCAAGGTTGTGGCGCTTATTACGCATCATGCACCGTCGAGCTATATCGAACAGCATCGCGATGTGTTGCAGGCCCATGCCGATACAACCATTTACGACCCGGAGCTGACCACGGCCATCAAGGATTATCAAAGGCTTTCGGGCAGCACGCCTGATGGCATCATCGGCAAAAATACGATCGCAGCGCTTCAGGGTGAGCAGGATTCGATCAAGCGTGATCGTATTCTCTATTCGATGGAACGTCTGCGCTGGCTGCCACATGATTTCGGATCGCGCTATGTGATGGTCAATCAGCCATCCTATCGCGCTGAATATTTCGAAAACGGCAAAGAAAAGCTGGCAATGAATGTCGTGATCGGTTCACCAACGCATCAGACCTATTTTTTCTACAACAAGGTGCAGACCGTTGTGTTCAACCCATCGTGGGGTGTGCCGCGCTCAATCATCCTGAATGAAATGTTGCCCAAAGTGATGCGCGATAACAGCTATCTCGACCGCAATGGCTATGAAGTTTATGTTGGTGGCAAGAAGGTTTCGGCAAGTGCGGTTAATTGGAATGCCGTTGCCGCAGGCAAAGCCCATGTTGGCATCCGACAGAAGCCAAGCCTTGATAACGCTTTGGGTGAACTCAAGATTTTGTTCCCAAATGCCCATGATATTTATATGCATGACACACCGGCAAAATCTTATTTCAGCCGCGACATGCGTGCCTTAAGCCATGGCTGTATTCGTCTAGAGCGTCCGCGTGATATGGCGGCGGCGGTTCTTGGTAAGCCTGTTGCAGACCTGAGCAAATATTTCGGCAAGGATGAGCGCGGCATCAAAGTCGCTGATCCTGTTCCGGTTTATATTGCCTATTTCACCGCATGGCCTGATGCATCAGGCACAGTTCGTTTCTACAACGATGTTTATGGCCGTGATTCCGGTTTGCAGAAGGCTTTTGATAAAACGGCTGAATCGCGATTAGCTTCTCTTTAAGTCGCTATCTTATTTATTGACGGATGGCATTTGAAAAAGGCGGACTTAGAGCGCATTTCGATCTGATTGGATCAGATCAGCGCCCCAAGTCCGCCTTTTTAACTTCAATTTTGAATATAGCAGGCTTTTCCCTGACCCCGCGCCGGATCACCGAAAGTCTGATTGTTACATGGTACGCCGTCACGGAAAACGCGTTCTACGAAACGCCCTTTCGCACCATAACGAACGAGCTTGCGGCCATAAAAATCACAAAAGCCATTTTCTTTGGCGCATTGCTGCCATTGGCTACGGCCCCGGTCGTCTCGTCTACCACCACGCCAGTCGTTACGTCGATCATCACGACGATCCTCGTAACGCTCACGCACGACATATGAGCAACTTTTTCTTCTCTTGGGCGCAGGATCTCCAAAAACGCGGTTCGAACAGCGAACTTCCGGGCGGTCGATAAAGCGCGATGTACCCTGCCCATCAGCGCCGTAAATAACCTCGGTCGGGTAAGGCAATTGGCAAATGCCGTTTTCCGATGCACATTTTTGTAGACGCGCTGCTTCTGCGGAGGCAGGCGCGAGCACATACATGGATGCGATGAAGGCTGATATGCCTGCAATCAGGCTGAGTTTGTTAGACAGAAGAGCTGCCATGCGAACACCATTGTTTGAGTATTGATCTGCTGAAAAATATAGAACCCGCATATTGAATATAGAGTGAACGATAATTCACGTCTCTATCTATCTGAATTTGATGCACGCGTCGTTTTATTTGAGAGAAATGATTGTAAAATCCCGTTGCCGCAGTTTCCTTTCTGTCTTGAATCCGCAACAGTGCACCTGAAGGTTTCTCGTCAGTAAGGTCGTTTGAAATGCATGGTGAATATAAGGTCCACGGTGGAAAGCTGGTCGTTATCGATCTGGAGGTTCAGGACAATAAACTCTGCAACGTACAGGTTGCCGGTGATTTTTTCCTCGAACCCGGCGAAGCCCTTGATGATATTCGCAATGCATTGAATGGCCTGCCTGCAACGGCGTGCGCTGAAGAAATCGCGGATGCCGTGCGCAAAGGGCTTCGTCCCGATGCCTTCATGATTGGTTTCAGCCCGGAGGCGGTGGCCATTGCGGTTCGTCGCGCTCTCGGCGTTGCACGGACATGGCGCGATTACGAATGGCAGATCATTGATATTCCGCCACTCAGCCCGACAATGCATCTGGCGCTTGATGAGGTTCTGGCGCGCGAAGTTGCTGCCGGGCGCCGTGCACCCACATTGCGCTTTTGGGAGTGGGAGCGTCCTTCAATCATCATTGGTGCATTTCAGTCACTGCGTAATGAAGTGGACATGGATGCTGCCGAAGAAATGGGCGTGGAAACGGTGCGTCGCGTAACCGGCGGCGGTGCTATGTTTGTCGAACCTGGCAATACGATCACCTATTCACTTTATGCGCCTGGGGATTTGGTCCGCGATATGAGTTTTGCCGATTCCTATGCATTTCTTGATGAATGGGTGCTGAAATCCCTCAACTCGCTTGGAATTGACGCTTTTTATAAGCCGCTCAACGATATTGCGAGTTCGAAAGGCAAGATCGGAGGAGCCGCCCAAAAGCGTTATTCCGGTGGAACCGTTCTGCATCATGTCACGATGGCTTATGATATGGATGCAGAAAAGATGGTGAAGGTCCTGCGGATCGGCCGTGAAAAACTCTCTGACAAGGGCACGGCCAGCGCCGTCAAGCGCGTCGATCCTGTCCGCAGTCAGACCGGCCTGCCGCGCCGCGAGGTCATTGATCGTATGATGGAGACATTCATCTCGCTTAATGGCGGTGTAAGCGGCACGATTACGCCGGAGGAATTTGCCGCAGCAGAGCAGCTCGTGGAAGAAAAATTCGCGACTGAAAAATGGCTGCATCATATTCCGTAAGCAAAGAATAGCTGCAAGCTGCGCAGCGCCGCGTGACAGCGGCGTCAAGCCATGTCATAGGGAGGCCGAGTTTTCACAAGGCCTCCCGCGCATATGATCCGTTTAGACAATATCAGCAAGTCCAATAGCCATCGCATTCTGTTTATCGAAGCTTCAGCCGCTTTGAACCGCGGCGAGAAGATTGGCCTCGTCGGGCCGAATGGTGCTGGCAAGACAACGCTTTTCCGCATGATTACCGGCGAAGATCTGCCTGACGAAGGGCAGGTCAATGTCGAAAAAGGTGTAACGATTGGCTATTTCAACCAGAATGTTGGTGAAATGGGTGGGCGTTCGGCTGTTGCCGAAGTGATGGACGGGGCAGGGCCGGTAAGCAGTGTCGCGGCTGAATTGCGCGAACTTGAAGCCGCCATGTGCGACCCCGATCGTCTTGATGAGATGGATGCCATTATCGAGCGTTATGGCGAGGTGCAGGCTCGTTATGAAGAGCTTGACGGTTACGGGCTGGATGGCCGTGCGCGTGAAGTTCTGGCAGGGCTTAGTTTTAGTCAGGAAATGATGGATGGCGATGTCGGCAAGCTGTCCGGCGGCTGGAAGATGCGCGTGGCGCTTGCCCGTATTCTGCTGATGCGCCCGGATGTTATGCTGCTTGACGAGCCAAGCAACCACCTTGATCTCGAAAGCTTGATCTGGCTCGAATCCTTTCTTAAAAACTATGATGGCGCGCTGCTCATGACATCGCATGACCGCGAATTCATGAACCGCATCGTGACCAAGATTATCGAAATTGATGCCGGGTCGCTGACCTCTTATGCGGGGGATTACGCCTTTTATGAAGGCCAGCGCGCACTCAACGAAAAGCAGCAGCAGGCGCAATTCGAGCGCCAGCAGGCAATGCTCGCCAAGGAAATCAAGTTTATCGAGCGTTTCAAAGCGCGTGCATCACATGCTTCGCAAGTGCAAAGCCGCGTCAAGAAACTCGAAAAGATCGACCGTGTGGAGCCTCCACGCCGACGCCAGACGGTTGCTTTTGACTTCGCTCCTGCACCGCGCTCAGGCGAAGATGTGGTCAGCCTTAAGGGCGTCAGCAAAACCTATGGAAGCCGGACGATCTATGATGGTCTGGATTTTATGGTTCGGCGCCGCGAACGCTGGTGCATTATGGGCGTGAACGGAGCAGGCAAGTCAACGCTGCTTAAACTTGTGACGGGCGCAACCGAGCCGGATCAGGGCATTGTGAATCTTGGTGCAAGCGTGAAGCTTGGCTATTTCGCGCAGCACGCCATGGATATTCTGGATGGTGAAAGCACTATTCTTGAATGGCTGGAGCAGCGTTTTCCAAAGGCAGGACAGGCACCTTTACGGGCATTGGCTGGCTGTTTTGGTTTTTCCGGCGATGATATTGAAAAGAAATGCCGTGTGCTGTCCGGTGGTGAAAAAGCGCGCCTGGTGATGGCGGCAATGCTGTTTGATCCGCCGAATTTCCTCGTGCTTGATGAGCCGACAAACCATCTTGATCTCGACACAAAGGAAATGCTGATCAAGGCGCTTTCAGCTTATGAAGGCACAATGCTGTTTGTATCGCATGATCGCCGTTTTCTGGCAGCTCTGTCTAATCGGGTTCTGGAACTCACTTCCGATGGCATTCAGCAATATGGTGGTGGTTACACCGAATATGTCGAAAGCACCGGGCAGGAAGCGCCCGGTTTGCATGTCGGATAAAACAAACAAAGGCGGGACATTCCCGCCTTTTCTTTTGCGCTTTTATCGCAAGCGGCAAAGGATCATCTTTGATATTAAATTAGCGCAGCGACCTTTTCATGATCAGAGGCCCATCTGTTTTCTGCTCAACATATCGCATAATAACCCGCACAGTCCGTGAACGCACCGAGGTTTTGCTGGCGCACTTTAAAATGGCATCCTGTGCCGAGACAGCAAACTCTCGTCCCGCTTTTCTAACCGGCTGAAACTCCACTGTTAAAATGCGCGTCAGTTGGCCATTTCCGTCATAAGTAACTTCGAAAGTTGCAGACGCACGGCTGTAGTTCACATCTTCCGGCAATTGCCAACACTGTTCGGCCATCTCGGTCACAATTTCAGAGTCAGTTGCGGCCGTTGCAATTGTTGGGATAAGCCAAAGTGCAAAAACGACAATTCCGATTAACTTTTTCATTCGTCTCCCAAGCAGCTTCGCCTCTGGCTTTGTTTAAGATAGGCATTCAGAAAACAAATACCAATCATAAGGCCGATAATTGCTTCGGCAACAGGGGATACCATTTGCGCTTGTAACACCAAGCAATATCACGGAGGTCGGAAATAAGAGGGGATGATGTTTACCGGCTAAATGACTGAAATGGCGCACCCGACAGGATTCGAACCTGTGACCTCTGCCTTCGGAGGGCAGCACTCTATCCAGCTGAGCTACGGGTGCATCACCGGGAGGCGTGAGCCTCGTCTACCGAGGTTCTAAACGAAGCGATTGATTGCTTCAATGGCCTATTTGGGAAATTCTAATGGTTTATCCGCAAATTTTGCACGTTCAGGATTTTACGCTCGAACTTTGATGACACCACCGCCAAACCACTCAAGTCTCTCGGTGTAAAGCAACGGTGCTGTCAACACTTGTCATCACTCCCAAAAAAGTCCCTAAAGGCAGATCATCATTAACACGCAGCCAATCCTGATATCCAGTTGAGCTGCGACCTTTTACGAGAGATGAAGCTGGTGAAGGCTTGGAAAACGGAATATCGGGGGTCAACTCCAGATATTCCCCATGTGAAATAAGGCCGCCATCAGCCATTAATTGTTCACGCAGCTTTCTGACATTTAACGGTAAACTATCTGTAGCCCTGGCGTTTATTTTTGAACCAGCCTTGAGAGTGTAAGCACCATCTTCATAGCGTAAAAATGCCTTCTCGTTTTTTCTGTTCGGTAGCGTTGCATAAAGATCAAACGGCGCTATTTCCGATACTTCACTTTGGTTTATTGGTGCCGGGGAAGCTGTAATACGCTCCTGCACTGAGAATAAGTCGTAGCCAAGTGCCTCAAGCACATAGATCATGTTGCGAAGATAGGTTTGCATAGTTGCAATGTCTGCGCGTGGCAAATTTGAGCCGGTCGGCCGGTTAGAATTGGCAACGAGTGCCTTGCCACTATTATCTTTTAAAATAGCCCAGAGCTTCTCTTCCAGCCATTTGACGTGGGCACGCGTCAGATTGTCGTCCTTGCTGGTGAAGATCAGGAAGGTATCAAACGCGATTGGAAACTTGCTGTTCGTATAGCGTTGCGAGAAGTCGTCACTTTCACCAACATAAATTGCGGGCAAATCATCCTCAGCGCCAGATCTGATGAGAAGATAAACGCACGAACGGCTAAGGACTTCATCCTGAAGCGCTCGCTTGAAGAACTCGGGTTGCCCCGTGATAGCAACGCCTGTCCAGTTGTCGAGCTCGACAGTGCGAAGACTGCGCGGATCTTGCCCTGTGATGAAAATCTTTACGACACGACCGAACGCTTCATTGGAACTCATATTATTCTGACACAGCCCCCCAGATTTCGAGATGTATTCTTTAACATAACGCACTGGCGTAATGTCAAATTCGATTCGGAATAGCAGGTGGAAATTGAAGCATGTTCACAGGTGAAATTCGCTCAATAGTTGATCAGGTCTGGAATGCTTTCTGGGCAGGTGGGATCACCTATGCCATGCTACGGTGGTCGCGTTTCAAGAATGACGGTCCTGCGCGCATGTTTTTCATTGTGTCGGAAAATGTTTTTCAGTCGCGGTACGGCCTGGTACACTTCTGACGCTTACCAACTTCGAGGAAGTGCAAACTAAGTTTCTCTCCGCTGGTATTGGTGCTGCCATGCATTTGGAGAAAGCGGCGGAGATAGCGCAATGCTCTGGCGCGTTCGTCCGCTTGCTCGTCAGCCTTGACAGCGCGGCCGGGTAGTTTTTTCAGTGGTCTTGATTGGATGCGATCGCGAGATATGGCTGTCTTCAGATGTATTTTTACTGCCTCGCTTTGGGTGGTTCTGATCTAACCAGTCAGCCGGTACAATGACTATGAATGTTCTCAACGCAGGCGCTCAGTTCGAGCGCGATCGGCTAATTGAACGCACGCAGTATGGCCTCAAGCAAGTCAAGTCTGAACGGAAAAATTTAGGGTGTCCATCGACACTTGGGATAAACAGAAACAGGACGTGCACGCTGATTTTGTAGCAGGCATACATATTTCAGCTATAACTCGAAAATTTGTGACCACTCGACAAACGGTCATACGCGACAAGGGGGCTGTTAAAAATGTTGGGAAAATTGATGACAAATGAATGCTGGCAATCGTTCAAAAAGCTTACTGAGCGCTTGGAGTTGCGTCTGGTCACGGTATCAGATAGCGCGGCACTGCAAAAATTAATGACGCCTGCGATTAGCCGGTGGGTGGCCGCTTGGCCATATCCTCTTACACAAAAAGCTGCTGAAAAGATAATTGATAAAGCCCTCACTGGTCATGCAGAACAGCGTACGCTTCCACTCGTAATCGTGAACCAAGCTGACAATCAGGTCATTGGATGGATCAAAGTAGATTTTGAAGAGTTTGATGGAAAGCGAGTTGGCGAAATCGGCTACTGGCTCTCTGAAGAAGTTCATGGCATGGGATTGGGCTATGAAGCCGCCCAAGGACTAATTGCAGCTTGCTTTGAAGGATTGAGAGTACATTCAATGCGAGCAGGCGCGCAAACCGAGAATACCATTTCTCATAATCTCCTAATGAAATTGGGAATGCACAGAATTGGGGAGCAGCTTGTCTTTGCACCGGCTAGAAATAGAGATGAATTGTGCACTTATTTCGAAATGATGAGAACCTGATTATGGCTTTCTGATTTAACCGCATAACGACTACGAGTGCGGCATCTGATGGCGCGCTCCTGTATGGTCTTCATCCGTTTGAGCTTGTTGTATGATTTATAACTGCTCTTGTTTCGGTCCCGTTAAGGCAAACAGATCACGTATTTTCAGCGTTTCAATCAGAACAGGAGATGCTCTAAGATTTCAAAACGCTCCGAGTTAAGCGGCCTATGGGCTGCTTTTTTTTGCATAAGCAATAACTGCATCGGTGAGATAAAGAAATTTAGTTCCAAACATTCCTCTGCTAAGAGAGGAATGGCGCGAGTGACGGGGCTCGAACCCGCGACCTCCGGCGTGACAGGCCGGCACTCTAACCAACTGAGCTACACCCGCGCATTGTTCTGATGTCTTTCGATCAGGAACGCTGCTCATGTATTCGGGAACTTGGTCAGCGTCAATCGTTTCCGCACGTAAGATGATAAAAAAGTTGGGATAATTCTAATTTAGGCTCATAACTGTGGAAAATGCAGTCATTTTGCTGCCATTTTAAATTTACCGCTTCTGTGCAGGCGTGAATTTGGCAGAAAAAGCGGCGCCCTAACATAAACGCCGCTCGTTTTAGATTCGAGCTGCGGACAGATTCGCCAGTCTTAGGATCAATCTTAATTTCGACCGTCGCGTCATTTTATGAAACTGTCTATTGCCACGCGCCAAAATGCGTCTGCAAATAGCAGCCAAACACAAGAAAAGCAGCAATAGCCAAAACAAATAAGAATATCTTCATATTATGAATATCTACATTATCAACATCACAAACAAGAAAACTCTATGTGAACTGTCCCCGGCTATGCGCAGGGCTTTTCACGCCCATTGCAGGGCTGTGACGTTTAACCATTAAAAGCGTTAAAAAGAATTCATAAGCCTTCCCATTGATATCCGAAAATCCATCGCCATTTGCGCTGTTCAATACCTCAATTTAAAAATTCCAACGGAAACCTATGGCCACATCCTCCAAGCGCCGTGCATTGCTGATTGTCAATCCAAAAGCCCGCAATGGCAAAGGGTTCAATGCGGTTATGCGCGCGATACTCGAACGTGGAAACCTTGCTCTCATCGAGAAGACAGTCCGGGGCGATGAAACCATTTCGGATGTTATTCGTGCGAACGCCGATGTGGACATGGTTATTATTGGCGGTGGCGATGGTACGCTAAACGCAGCAGCGCGAGGGCTCGTCGAAACGAAACTGCCGCTTGCCATATTGCCGTTTGGTACGGCCAACGATTTCGCCCGCACGATTGGCATTCCTGCCAATCCCATTGAGGCAACACGGCAATTGCTCACCTATCATCCACATCCAATTGATCTTGGTGAGGTCAATGGCCACCTTTATTTCAATGTCGCCAGTATTGGCTTTAGTGCAGAGCTTGCACAACAACTCAGTTCTGATGCCAAGAAAAAATGGGGCAAATTCGGCTATGCGATTGCGGCAGGCCGTATTCTCATGCGTTCGGAATTGTTCACAGCCTATCTTGAGCATGATGGGATGACCGAAACGATCAAGACGCTTCAGGTATCGGTTGGGAATGGCAAATTTTATGGCGGCGGTATGGCTGTCCAAAAAGACGCAGCCATTGATGACGGCAAACTCGATTTTTACAGTTTGGAAGTTGATGGTTGGTGGGAGTTGCTGCGTCTGCTTCCCAGCCTGCGTCAGGGAACCCAGTCGAAATGGGATGATGTGCGCGCTTTTCCAACACAGGAAGTCATTATTCGCACAAAAAAACCGCGTCCGGTCAACACAGATGGTGAACTTACGACCTGGACGCCCGCGCATTTTCGCCTGCACCGCGAGGTGATCCGCGCCTATCGGCCTGCATCATTTTAAATTCACAAAAAATGGCCCGCTCTTGAAAGAACGGGCCCAATTCATGACGTTAGGTGATTGGCTCGGAGGTCAGAAGAGCCGTCAATATAACGCTCAATGCCCCCCAGTGTTCCATCATCAGAAGAAAAAATACCAGATAAACAGAACTGCGATGAATGGTACGCCAAGAAGCCAGAGGATAAGAGCTCGGAACATTTTGTTTCTCCTTCATGTTGAAAAATCAACGCGCAGGCAAACCGAAAGTTCCCTGTTGGATGTGTCAGAAATATGCGGATAGCTGACGACTCATTATAGGGATTTGCAAAAGCTTTAATGATCCGTCAATAATTCAGTGACATCACTATTTTCTAAAAGATAAGTTCGATCTCTCGATCAACGAAAAATTGCGGGCGTATGGCGTATGAGTTCTAACGGGTGGCGAAACCGTGCTGAAAGTGCGGAACTGTCGATAAGGCGCGATAAGCGTGCACCGGCTGCGATGTTGACCTTTGTTGCGCTGGCTCTTGCTCTTGCAGGCTGTGCAAGTGCTCCACAGCCAAAATCGAAGAAAAAGCACCCAAAAGAATATTTTGCTGAATCCAAATATGGCGTCAAAGCCAGTCCCCGTGTCACCAGTGTTCAGGGCAAACCGCTGCCGCGTGGCGGTGGGCGTGATCAGATTGGCAAACCCTATCAGGTTAAAGGCCGCTGGTATTATCCGAAAGAGAACAAGAATTATGCCTCAACGGGTCGCGCTTCCTGGTATGGCAGCGCTTTTCATGGCCGGTTGACCGCCAATGGCGAAATCTATGACATGACGCATTTGACAGCAGCGCATCCAACGATGCCGCTGCCAAGCTATGCGCGCGTTACCAATATGTATAATGGTAGCTCGATCATCGTTCGTGTGAATGATCGCGGACCATTCGAGCGTGATCGCGTTATTGATCTGTCGCAAAAGGCGGCTGAGATGCTGGATTACCAGCATCATGGTACTGCTGACGTGAAGGTGGAATATGTTGGACGCGCTCCGCTTGACGGGCAGGATGATGCCTATCTGATGGCATCCTATCGACCAGGCAATGCTGATCCGATCGGACAGCCAGCCACAGGCGTCATGATGGCAATGAATGCACCGACACCAACACCGGCAGGCATTGCGGCTATGCCTATTCCGCAATCATCACCGTTTGAAGTCAATCAGGCTTATGGCGATGGTGATATGCCTTTGTTACCCGCGAGTGTTCCCGTTCCGTCACAGCGTCCGGCTCATAGCTTTGGTGTTGCTACAGCCGCAAATATTGGTGGATTGGGGTATGCTTCTGATCGTTTGGCGGCATCTGCCTATGCAGAAGAACGCACTTACGGCAGTATTTTGACTGAAAGTGCGATTTCGAACGCATGGAAGCGCAAAGACGCGGAAGAGCCGCGTGAATATGTTGAACTGGGCACGTTTAATACGCTGGAAGATGCGTTGAAGCTTCAGAAATCCCTGCCTCGGTCTGCGCGCGTCACGCGCACGAAAACACCGACAGAGCAGGGCGATGTTTACGAACTGACGGCATTTGCCCAAAATGGCAACAACGACGATTTGCTTCGTGCAGCATGGAAGGCTGGAGCGAGCGACGCTTTTGTCGTTCGTGCCGATTGATTCCAGCTGCAAATACCGCGTGGCTTCATTCGAAAATGACGAGGGTAGGATGCAACGGCCTAAAAGCGTGAAGTTTGTAACGGCGGTTGCCGTTTCGTTTCTTTTCGCTTTGCCAAGCTATGCGCAGACTGTACCGGCAGAGTTCGCCACCAAAGCGCCGCAGGTCCTTTTGTTGGACGATAAAAGTGGCACGGTTCTTCTTTCCAAAAATCCGGATTTGAAAATTCCACCAGCGTCACTTGCCAAGCTGATGACGGCGGAGGTTGTTTTTGAGGCGCTTAAAAAAGGCGAAACAACGCTCGAAACCGCCTATCCAGTCACGGAATATGCGTGGCGTACTGGTGGTGCACCGTCGCGGACGTCCACCATGTTTGCGGCGCTCAAATCGACACCAACTGTCGCCGATCTTCTTCAGGGCATGATTGTTCAGGCAGCCAATGATGGTGCGATCATTCTTGCCGAAGGCTTGTCCGGTGATGAGGCCGCCTTTTCAAAGAAAATGAATGAACGAGCGCAAGAATTGGGGCTTACCGGCTCGCATTTCGTCAACGCCACCGGATTGCCGGCGGACGGACAGACCGTAACGCTCTCTGATCTCATAAAGCTTGCGCGACATATCTACAGTGCGCATCCAGAGGCTTACACTTATTATGCACAGGAAGCATTTACCTGGAACAAGATCATGCAACGCAATCGAAACCCGCTCTTGCGGCTCGATATTGGTGCCGATGGCATGGCGACGGGTTATACGGAGGCATCGGGGTACGCGCTTGTAGGGTCAGCAAAACAGAATGGGCGACGGCTTTTTTTGGCCATGAGTGGCTTAACCAGCACCAAAGAGCGTGAAGAAGAGGCCAAAAAGCTCATTCAGTGGGGTATGACCTCCTTTGATGCCATCAATATTTATATGGCGAACGATGAGATCGGTGCAGCACAGGTTTTCGGCGGTTCGGCGTCCAGTGTCCCGCTGAAAGTGAAAGATAGCGTTGAATTGTTGCTCCCAAAGGAGGGGCGCGACAAGCTCAAAGCACGCATCACTTACGAAGGTCCGTTAAACGCGCCGGTCGATGCAGACACACAAGTCGGAACCATGCAATTTGAGTTAAACGGCAATGTGGTTCAGGAAATACCGCTATATACGGCGCAGGACGTCGCAATTGGTACGCTCTCGCAGCGCGCCAGAGGCGCTGTGATGGAGCTTGCGACCGGCTGGTTGAGGAAATATCTCTAAACCCTCGACGTTCCAGTTAAACGCCGATAAACAGAGCAGAGATTGTTTTGATCGGAACTCAATTTTGCGGAAGTCAGTTTGACCGGATTGTTCATTACATTCGAGGGTGGGGAAGGCGCGGGTAAATCAACCCAGATCGCCTTGCTGGCAGAGCATTTGCGTTCCCTTGGCTTCGATCCACTGATCACGCGTGAACCCGGCGGTTCTGCGGGAGCGGAAGCCGTCCGCCATGTGATTCTGAGCGGCAATGCCGAAAGCTATGGCCCGGCCATGGAGGCATTACTGTTCGCCGCCGCCCGTGCTGATCATGTCGATCAGCTGATCCGCCCGGCACTCGCTGAAAATCGTATCGTGCTTTGCGACCGTTTTATCGATTCGAGTAGAGCCTATCAGGGGGGCACGGGTAATCTTGATGCCACTTACATGGCGGCGATTGAACGTATCGCCATCGATGGTACCATGCCTGATCTCACAATCATTCTCGATATTCCTGCAGAAAAAGGCCTTTCACGAGCCAATAAGCGCCGTGGTGCTGACGTGGCGGATCGTTTCGAGAAAGAAGCGATTGCCGTGCATGAAGCACGCCGTCAGGCTTTTCTTGCTATTGCGAAAGCGGAGCCCGAGCGGTGTAAAGTGGTGAATGCCGACCGCACTCAGGATGCGATTTCCGTTGATATTATCCGAATTACCGATGAAATTCTGAAGAAAAGGGGACTTCTGTGATCGAAGAACTCGACGTCCCCAAAGCGCATGATTCCATCGAGGGCGTTGCAGAGCCATCTGCCAGCGATTATCTCACTGGTCACAGCGAGATTGCGGCTTTCCTTGCGCTGGCCTATCGTGAAGGCAGGATGCATCATGCCCTGCTTTTTGAAGGTGAGCAGGGGATCGGTAAGGCAACGCTGGCCTTTCATCTGGCGGGCCATATGCTTGAACATAGCGATCAGGCTTCGGCACCTGAAACCATTGGCGCACCTGATTTTAACAAGCCACTATGGCGACAGATTGCAGGCGGCATGCATCCTGCTGTGCTGCATATCAATCGGCCTTTTGATCAGAAGACGGGCAAGTTCAAAACTGGCATCCCGGTTGAGGAAATTCGCCGTGTTACCCATTTTCTCACCCGCACCGCATCAGACGGCGCATGGCGCATTGTCATTGTCGATCCGGCAGATGACATGAACCGCAACGCGGCCAATGCGCTTCTCAAAACACTGGAAGAGCCGCCCGCCCGCGCAATCTTCATTCTGATCTCGCATTCATCGGGAAGATTGTTGCCGACAATCCGTTCGCGCTGCCAGAGCATCCAGTTCAAGCCGCTTGGCGATGATGCGCTCACCGACGCACTCGTTCACATCGGGCCAAGCGTCGGCCTTGATGCGGATAACATTACACCATCGCTTCTCGGTCGTTCGGAAGGCAGCGTGCGCAAGGCGCTGCTTCTCGTGGCGCATGGTGGAATGGAAATATCCGATACAGTGGATGCAATCTTGCAGGGACAGAATTTCGACCTACCGAAAGCGCAGGCTCTTTCAGGTGTTCTGAACGGTCGCGAAGCAGAAGTTCAGTATGAATTGTTCCGTGATTATCTGATGAGCCGGATTGCCGATGAGGCGCGTCGCTATGCAGATTCGGGTCAGTTGCGCGAAGCCGATCAATGGTCACGCTATTGGAGTGAGTTGACCCGCGAAATTTCCAATGCCGAGACCTATAATCTCGACCGAAAGCAGGCCGTTATGATTCTTTTGGAAAAAACGCATCGTGCTTTTCGGGCAGGCCTGCCTCCGCTTACGTGACATGCAGTCCTACATGCGTTATGTCACCGCTAACGTTTTTTGAATATCACACTTGAAGAAGCCGGATTTCCGATGAGCCGCGAAAAATTCTACATCACCACTGCGATTGCTTACCCGAATGGCAAGCCGCATATCGGCCATGCTTATGAGTTGATTGCGACCGACGCCATGGCGCGTTTTCAGCGTCTGGATGGCAAGGATGTTCACTTCCTGACCGGCTCGGATGAACACGGTATCAAGATGTTGCAGAGTGCGCGCAAGGAAGGCATAAGCCCGCGCGAACTCGCAGATCGCAACACCGCTGCTTTCCAGCGCATGGGCGAGTTTCTGAACAGCTCGCATGATGACTATATCCGCACCTCGGAAGAGCGTCACTACAAGGCCAGCCAGGCAATCTGGCAGGCCATGTCGGCCAGTGGTGACATTTATAAGGGCGGTTATGCGGGCTGGTATTCAGTACGCGACGAAGCCTATTACGGCGAAGAAGAAACTGAAGTCCGCGCCGATAATGTTCGTTACGGCCCGCAGGGTACGCCTGTCGAATGGGTTGAAGAAGAAAGCTATTTCTTCCGTCTGTCGAACTATCAGGACAAGCTCCTTGAGCTTTATGAAAACAATCCCGGCTTCATCATGCCTGCGGAGCGTCGCAACGAAATCGTTAGCTTCGTAAAATCGGGCCTCAAAGATCTGTCGATTTCGCGCACGACATTCGACTGGGGTATTCCTGTTCCGGGTGATGAAAAGCACGTCATGTATGTCTGGGTTGATGCGCTGACCAACTACATCACAGCACTCGGCTATCCAGATACGACCAGTGACAAGTGGGCTTACTGGCCTGCTGATGCGCATATCATCGGCAAAGATATTTCGCGTTTCCACGCGGTTTACTGGCCAGCATTTTTGATGTCGGCAGGCATTCCGCTGCCAAAGCGTGTGTTTGCGCATGGCTTCCTGTTCAACCGCGGTGAAAAAATGTCGAAGTCTCTCGGCAACGTTATCGATCCGTTTGAGCTGGTTGAACGCTATGGTCTTGATCAACTGCGTTATTTCCTGATGCGCGAAGTGCCATTCGGTCAGGATGGTAGCTACAGCCACGATGCAATCGTCAACCGTACCAATGCCGATCTCGCCAATGATCTTGGCAATCTCGCACAGCGCTCGCTGTCGATGATTGCAAAGAACTGCGACGGTAAGGTTCCAGTTCCGGGCGCTTTCTCGGATGCCGATAAGGCTATTCTTGATCAGGCCGATGCAGCATTGGAAACCGCACGCAAGGCTGTCGGCGATCAGGCATTGCACATCGCACTCGGTTCCATCTTTGCCGTTGTTGCGGAAGCAAACCGCTATTTTGCGGGGCAGGAGCCTTGGGCGCTGCGCAAGACCGATCTGGAGCGGATGGGTACGGTGCTCTATGTGACGGCAGAAGTGATCCGCCGCGTTGGTATCATGGTTCAGCCTTTCATTCCACAATCGGCGGAAAAGCTGCTCGATACTCTGGCAATCCCGGCAGACAAGCGCCAGTTCTCAGACGTAGCGGCAAGCCCGCTTGTTGGCGGCGCGGAACTGCCCGCACCGCAGCCGGTTTTCCCGCGCTATGTGGAAGCGGAAGAACAGAACTGAGCTGAATATGCTGGTTGATAGTCACTGCCATCTCGACTTTGCGGATTTCGAACCGGAGCGCGACGCTGTCGTTCAGCGTGCCCTCGACGCCGGTATCAAACGCATGGTCACGATTTCAACACGGGTGCGTAAGTTCGATACGATCTTAGCACTCGCTGAAAAATATGAGTCCGTCTATTGTTCGGTTGGCACCCATCCGAACAATGCCCATGAAGAACTGGATGTGACTGCCGACGATCTTGTGCGGCTGGCCGCGCATCCGAAGGTTGTCGCCATAGGCGAAGCGGGGCTTGATTATCATTATGATTATGCGCCGCCAGAAGCCCAGCGTCAGGGCTTCCTCGTGCATATTGAAGCGGCGCGCCGCACGCAGTTGCCGCTTGTGATCCATGCCCGAAGCGCTGATCAGGACATGGCCGATATTCTGGAAACTGAGACGGCGAAAGGCGCATTTCCCTTCATTCTGCATTGTTTCTCGTCAGGTCGTGCATTGGCAGAAAAAGGCGTAGAACTAGGCGGATACGTCTCATTCTCCGGCATTTTGACATTTAAGAATTCGGCCGATATTCGAGAAATAGCACAGATTGTTCCGCGTGATCGTTTGCTGGTTGAAACGGATGCGCCTTATCTCGCGCCTATGCCGCATCGCGGCCAGCGTAATGAGCCGTCATTCGTGCAGCACACAGCCGCCGTGCTGGCTGAAACAATCGGCGTAAGCAAAGAAGAAATCGCGGACATGACCAGTGAAAATGTCTTCCGGCTTTTCTCCAAAATGCCAAAGCCTGCCGGGGAATAATTATCGTGATATCGCCTCGCAATTGTCTGCGTTTCACAATTCTCGGGTGCGGTTCGTCGCCCGGTGTACCGCGTATCAATGGCGATTGGGGCAATTGCGATCCGAAAAACCCGAAGAACAAGCGTCGCCGTGCCGCTTTGCTGGTTGAGCGCTTCAATGCTGAGGGAAGTAGCACGGTTGTTGTTATCGACACTGGCCCGGATTTCCGGGACCAGATGATCGATGCCAATGTCACGTCGCTTGATGCAGCCATCTATACGCATCCACATGCCGACCATATTCATGGCATCGATGATTTACGCACCTATGTGGTTGAAAACCGCCGACTAATGGATGTCTATGCCAACCGGCTGACACGCAATCGTCTGTTTGAGGCCTTCGGCTATTGTTTTGAAACGCCCGTTGGGTCGAGCTACCCGCCGATCCTGTCAATGCATGACATCATGGCTGAAACGGCTTTCTCGATCACGGGTGCGGGAGGGCCGATCCGCTTTGAGCCATTTACACAGGTTCATGGCGATATTGAATCGCTCGGTTTCCGTATTGGCGATGTTGCTTATTGCACGGATGTCAGCGCATTCCCGGATGAGAGCCTCAAATATATCCGTCATGTTGATGTGCTGATTATCGGCGCGCTGCAATATCGCCCGCATCCAAGCCATTTTTCGCTGGAACAGGCGTTGGAATGGGTCGAGTTTTTCGGGCCTAAACGCGCAATCCTGACGCATATGCATGTGCCACTCGATTACGACACGGTCATGCGCGAGACGCCCGATCATGTAGAGCCCGGTTATGACGGTCTAAGCTTTGAAGTTCCAATTGCATAGAAAAAGGCCCAGAACGGGCCTTTTTCTATGAGTTTAAGCCTATCAGGCAACCGATCCCTTGACCGGGAAAGGCATTACATTGCTTTCTTCAACGTCTTCTTTCTTGGCCTTTTCCGACTTGTCTTCAAGCTGCAAACCACCGGCGCGAAGCAAATCGGAGAAGCGGCCACCGCGAGCAGCGAGTTCATCAAAGCTGCCGCGCTCAACCAGATGGCCCTTGTCCATGAACAAGACGATATCAGCAGAACGAACAGTCGACAGACGGTGCGCAATGATGAAGGTCGTGCGGTTTTCACTCAGATCATCAACGGCCTGCTTGACCTTTTCCTCGGTTTCAACGTCAAGCGCACTGGTCGCCTCGTCGAGTACGAGAATTGGCGAATCTTTCAGGATAGCGCGTGCAATTGCCAGACGCTGACGTTCACCGCCTGAAAGCTGCGAACCACGTTCACCGACAACCGTATCATAGCCATTGCCCTTTGCGAGAATGAAGTCATGGGCCGCGGCAGCCTTGGCAGCAGCCTGAACCATTTCACTCGTCGCATTTTCATTACCAACACGGATGTTTTCTTCAATCGAACGATTGAACAGACCTGCATCTTGGAAAACAGTGGCAATGGCATGACGCAACGAGCGACGGCTGACGGTGCGTGTATCAATGCCATCAATCAGAATGCGGCCGGCGGCAGGATCGAATACCCGCTGAAGGATATTGATCAGCGTCGTCTTGCCTGCACCCGTTGGGCCAACGATAGCCACGGTCTGCCCCGGCTTCACTTCAAACGAAACGTCATAGACGCCCTGACCCGAATTCGGGAATTCAAAGGTCACATTGTCGAAAACAATATCGCCCTTGACGTTTTCAAGATCGGTCGCGTCCTGTGGCTCCTGACGGTCAGCGGTCGCGTCTTCCATCTCGAAGAATTCTTCAAGCTTGGCGCGCGCCGTCACAGTCTGGTTGATAAAGGCGCTGATCTGGTCAAGACGGCCGATCATCAGCTGGGCAAAACCGATAAAGGCAATCACGTCACCAACACGCATCTGGCCCTTGGTTACGAAATACGCACCAAGCAGAAGCACGATAACCATCGAGAAGGTCGAAGCCATGCGGTTAAGGCCGCTGGCAAGCGCCCACCAGTTGAGAACCGGGAACTGAACGTTTTCGAGGTTCTTTGCATATTCGCGTAGTGCCTGCGTTTCCGAAGCAATGCGATTATAGCTCTGCACGACCGAAACGTTGCTGATTGTATCGCTCACATGCTCAAACAGCTTGTGGTGGTGCTTTTCAACAGCAGACTGGCCGTCCTTGGTTTTGCGCATGACGAGCTGGCCAATCATCACATAGATGACACCAAGCACGATCAGCACCATAGACATGCGAAGATCCATGCTCATAGCGACCGGAATAAGCGCCACCAGTGCCACCACGGTGGTCAGGTGCTGACGCATGAATTCGAGCCAGAGAGTGAACAGCGAGTCCGTTGCGCGGATCAGCGTATGCAGCGCATTCGACGTGCCGCGCTTCTGATGCCAAGCAAGTGGCATGGTGATAATGCGCTCATAAGAGTCGATCATCACACCCAAACGGCGACGATGGGCGAGGCGGTCAGCCCCACGCGCAACAAAAACCGCTGCGATGATGTTAAACGCACCGAGTGCTGCCCACATGGCGAGCTGCGTAACGATATCGCCTTTGTCGGAAATCGCCTGAATGACCCGACCAAAAAGGATCGGCTCGGCCAGCATGACAAGGGCAACCAGTACGCTTGCAACGCACATGGTTATGGTTGCAGCTTTCTCTGCTGCAAGATATTCCATGGCACGCCAGTAGATTTTGAACAAAGACACCGTGGGACTCCCGCCGTTCTATTTCAAGGGACTAAATGGTGCAGTCCCGTTATTCTATCAACATGCAATGAAGGCAAGACGTGGCAATTGGGTGTCATAGTTGACCATAAATTAAAAATGCATGTAACCGAGCGTGAAGATTCATAGCGTATTGGCATATTCTTGGCGGGGTGTTTAACAGCGTGAGAATTCCATTTTTGCCAAATATGCCTAGCAATCCGCCCTTGGCGCGTCTATTGACAGACATAAATGAGCGGCACACTGGCTTGTGCTGAAAAAATATTGATCGGGTTTTTCCATGGCAGGCGTTGAACAAAAGAGTGTGGACACAGACGAAGCGGGCATGCGGCTCGATCGCTGGTTCAAGGTCCATTTCCCCGGATTGGGCTTTGGGCACCTGCAAAAACTGTTGCGCTCCGGTCAGATCCGCATTGATGGCAGCCGCGCCAAGTCAGATACACGCTTGCAGGCAGGCCAAATGGTGCGCATTCCGCCGCTGGAAGTCGACGAAAAGGCCGCAGGGCCGATGACGGCGAAAACCATTCGCAGCCAGCAGGATGGCGATGTTCTCAAACAGATGCTGATTTATGAAGATCCGAAGGTTTTTGTGTTCAACAAACCGGCGGGTCTGGCAGTGCAGGGCGGTTCTGGCCTTGTGCGCCACGTGGATGGTATGCTGGAAGCGTGGCGCAATAAGAAAGGTGAAAAGCCTCGCCTCGTGCATCGTATCGACCGTGACACTTCTGGTGTGCTGGTGGTTGCGCGCACGCGTGGTGCCGCACAGGCATTGACAGCATCATTCCGCGAACGCGACACTAAGAAGACCTATTGGGCACTGGTAAAAGGTGTTCCACGCAAGCGCGAAGACAAGATTTCAACCTGGCTGGTCAAAGATCAGACGCCGGATGGCGATAAGATGCGTGTTTGCCAGCATGGTGAGCCGGATTCTGATCATGCAGTCTCTTACTACCGGATTGTAGAGAAGGTCGGCAACAATCTGACATGGCTGGAAATGGAGCCATATACCGGCCGCACCCATCAGCTGCGTGTTCATGCGGCGCATATCGGCCATCCGATCATCGGTGATCCGAAATATTTTGAAGCTGACCAGAACTGGGAATTCCCTGGCGGCATTCAAAAGAAGCTGCATCTTCATGCGCGCCGCATTCGCATTCCAAACCCGTCAGGTGGCATCATTGATGTGACAGCACCGCTGCCGCCGCACATGGTACAATCGTGGAACCTGCTTGGCTTTGATGAGGCAAACGCGGAAGAGTAACAATGTCGGGTGCGGCAGGGGGAAGTGTTCAGGGCAGGGTGTCATTCGACGGACTGGCAATTGCCCTCGTGATGTTTATCATGTTCACTTGGGGGCTTAATCAGGTTGCCATTAAGATCGGCAATCGTGGTTTTAATCCCATGCTCATGGCTTCAGGTCGTGCAGCTTTGGGTGGTGCCTGCGTTTTTCTTTGGTGTTACTGGAAGCGTATTCCGCTGTTCGGTCGTGACGGAACGCTGAAGCCCGGCATTCTGGCCGGCCTTCTTTTTGGCGTCGAATTCGTCATGATCTTCCTTGCGATGGAGCTGACCAGCGTCGGGCGCGTCACGCTGATGATGAATGTCATGCCGTTCTGGGTGGCAATCGGCAGCCATTTTCTTTTGGGCGAGCGTATGTCTATGCGTGCTTTCATCGGCATGTGTGTGGCGTTTATCGGTGTTTTCGTGGTGTTCTCAGACCATATCAGCCGTCCGGGTCCGAATGCACTCTACGGTGATCTGCTGGCGCTGATTTCCGGTATGCTTTGGGGAATGACCACGCTCGTCATTAAACGGTCGAAGCTTGCAAGTGCTGCGCCTGAAAAGACATTGCTCTATCAACTGGTCGTGGCTGCATTCGTGCCGTTGCCATTGCTGTTTTTCAGCGGCCCATTGATCCGCGACCCGGATATGCTCTCGGTGCTGTCATTTCTGTTTCAGTCAATGTTCGTGGTGGCTGTGACCTATCCGCTGTGGTTCTGGATGATAAGCCGCTATCCGGCTTCCAAATTATCAAACTTTGCTTTTCTGACGCCTGCTTTTGGCGTGTTGCTGAGTGGATTGCTGCTTCATGAACCACTGGGTTGGAAAATCCTTGCAGCGCTTGCCCTGATTGGTCTGGGCCTCATTATTATTAACCGCCCAGCAAAAGCCGGAGCCGCATGATGAAACTTGTTCTCTTTGATTGTGACGGCACACTTGTCGATAGCGGAGATACGATCCATCATTGCATGGCAGCAAGCTTTGTTGATGCCGGACTGACGCCGCCTGAAATCGAGCAGACACATTCGATCATCGGTCTTTCGCTGCCGATAGCGATTGCCCAGCTGCTTGGTCGCGAAGTTGATGAGCAGGCGCACTGGCTCACGCAGCGCTACAAGGAAAACTTCGTAAAACTTCGCCAGACGCCCGGTTTTGCAGAACCACTTTATGATGGCATCCTGCCGCTTCTGACAGAGCTTGGCCGCCGCGATGATCTTCTTTTGGGAATTGTCACTGGCAAGTCGCAGCGTGGCGTTCGCTCGATTTTTGAACGCCATGGCATCGGACATCATTTCATGATCGTTCGTACCGCTGATGATTGCCCGTCCAAGCCTCATCCGGCCATGGTGCTTGAATCCTGTTCCGAAATGGGGATAGAACCAGAGCGAACAATCGTGATCGGCGATGCGATCTACGATATGCAAATGGCTCGCTCGGCAGGCGCGCGCGCCGCAGGTGTTTCATGGGGCTATCATCGCCCGGATTCACTTGTGGAAGCAGGCGCTCATCACGTTTTGAGCAAGCCAGAAGAACTTCATGCAATCCTGCATGAAATGGATACCTCTATTCTCTAATGAACCGGACAATATTATGCGCGACACTCTGAGCGACCCGCAAGCTGAAATGCCAATCTCCCAGAAAGACCCGGTGGCGCGCTCGCAGGAACTGATGCGAACGCCACTGCCAAAACGTTTTTATGAAAAGGCTGAGGTTGCCGAAGTTGAAGGCGGTTTCACCGTGCACCTTGATGGTCGTCCGGTCAAAACCCCGGCACGGGCTGTGCTGCTTTTGCCAACATCAGATGCAGCTGAAATCATCGCTGAAGAGTTTCGCGCGCAGATAGACGTGATCGACCCGTCCAAAATGCCTGCGACCCGTCTGGTGAATACGGCTGTTGATGGCATTGCACAGGACCCGCAAGCGGTATTTGAAGACATTCTGCGCTTTGCCGGAACGGACATGATCTGCTATCGCGCGGCAAGCCCGAAGGAACTTGTTGCACGTCAGACAGAGCAATGGGACCCGCTGATCGACTGGGCGGAAAGCCTTGGCGCCCGTTTTGCACTTGCAGAAGGTGTGATGCATGTCGAACAATCACGTGAAGCGATTGCAGCTTTCGGCATTCATCTTGCAGAATTCAAGAATCCGATTGCGCTGGCATCGCTGCATACCATGACAACGCTGACCGGCTCCGCACTGATCGCTCTGGCAATCGCCAAAGGCGAAGTGTCTGTTGAGGATGGCTGGAAACGCGCGCATCTTGATGAAGACTGGACCATTGAGCATTGGGGTGAGGATGCTGAAGCGCGCGCACGCCGTACAACGCGTGAGAGCGAAATATTGGTTGCTGCCCGCGTCTTGCAAGCGCTCTAGTTATTATTTAACTGATAACTATAATATACTGATTGTAAAAGAAAACCCGGCTTTCGCCGGGTTTTCTTTCGCGCACCTTCTGGCACGTCGTTCCCCTCGGTAATGGCCTTAACCGGAGTGAGTGGCAATTGTTCATTGCCACCCGCAATCCTGATTAAACCGAGTAGTACATGTCGAACTCGATTGGATGCGGCGTTGTTTCATAACGCATCACTTCCGCCATCTTGAGTTCGATGAAGCTGTCGATCTGATCGTCTTCGAATACACCGCCAGCCTTCAGGAACTCACGATCCTTGTCGAGGGACTGAAGCGCTTCACGAAGCGAACCACAAACGGTTGGGATCTTCTTGAGCTCCTTTGCAGGAAGATCATAAAGATCCTTGTCCATCGCCTGACCTGGATGGATCTTGTTCTTGATACCGTCAAGACCAGCCATCAGCAGCGCTGCAAAGCAGAGATATGGGTTTGCTGCCGGATCAGGGAAGCGAACTTCAAGGCGCTTCGACTTCGGCGACGAGCCGAAAGGAATACGGCAGGAAGCCGAACGGTTGCGAGCCGAGTAAGCCAGCAGAACTGGTGCTTCATAACCCGGGACCAGACGCTTGTAGGAGTTGGTCGATGGGTTGGTGAATGCGTTCACGGCCTTTGCGTGCTTGATAACGCCACCGATAAAGAACAGGCAGTTTTCCGAAAGGCCGGCATATTCATTGCCCGCGAAGGTTGGCTTGCCATCTTTCCAAATCGAGAAGTGGACGTGCATACCCGAGCCGTTGTCACCGAAGACTGGCTTTGGCATAAACGTTGCGGTCTTGCCGTAGGCATTAGCAACCTGATGCACAACATACTTGTAGATCTGCATCTTGTCGGCGTTGCGAACGAGCGTGTCGAACTTGACACCCAGTTCGTGCTGAGCGGACGCCACTTCGTGGTGATGCTTTTCAACGGTTACGCCCATTTCCGTCAGAACGGTGAGCATTTCCGAACGCATGTCCTGCGCGCTGTCGATTGGCGGAACAGGGAAGTAACCACCCTTGACGCGTGGACGGTGGCCGAGATTGCCGGTTTCGTAATCGGTGTCATCGTTCGATGGCAGCTCGGTTGAGTCGAGCTTGAAGCCTGTGTTGAATGGATCAACCTTGTACTTCACATCATCGAATACGAAGAATTCAGCTTCTGGGCCAACATAAACAGTGTCACCGATGCCGAGCGACTTCATGTAGGCTTCGGCCTTCTTTGCAGTCGTGCGTGGATCGCGGCCATAAGCTTCACCCGAAACCGGATCAAGAATGTCGCAGAGAATGACCAGCGTGGACTGAGCGAAGAATGGATCAATGTGAGCGGTTTCCGGATCTGGCATGAGAACCATGTCGGATTCGTTGATGGCCTTCCAGCCAGCAATCGATGAGCCGTCGAACATAACGCCATCAACGAACATGTCTTCGTCGACGAGGCCGATATCCATCGTAACGTGCTGCAGTTTGCCCTTAGGGTCTGTGAAGCGGAGGTCGACAAACTTAATGTCGTTATCTTTGATCTGTTTCAGAATGTCATTGGCAGTCGTCATTTTAATATCCTGTTTGCACGACGATGTTCGGTAGGCTGGTTTTATTAGATGGCATCCACGCCGGATTCACCGGTACGAATGCGGATAACTTCTTCGATATTGGAGACGAAAATCTTACCGTCACCAATGCGCCCTGTCTGGGCTGCCTTGCGAATAGCTTCAATGGCGCCATCGACGGTTTCATCGGCGACGATGACTTCAACTTTCACCTTGGGAAGAAAATCGACGACATATTCCGCGCCGCGGTAAAGCTCGGTATGGCCCTTCTGTCGGCCAAAACCCTTGGCTTCAATTACAGTAATTCCCTGCAAACCAACTTCCTGAAGGGCTTCCTTCACTTCATCCAGCTTGAAAGGCTTAATGATGGCTTCGATCTTTTTCATCAGAGAATGGTCTCCGCTCTTGTTCGGAAATGGGCGTCGTGCCCGTTTCGCTGATATAGAAGCATGAACTGTGCCAACTCGTTAGGTGACAGCCATTTTTTTTAAGTTCTGCGTTGTTTTCAGCAAATTTTGCCGAAATTTTCGCATCTATTCAGCTGAAAAGGGCGCTGATATTGAGGCTAGCGCATTTTCAATAATTTCAGAAGTCTAACCTTCCTCGCAGCAGAGTGGCATTTTTTTTGTCATCCCGGCAAGGCAATCCGTGTGAAAGATTTTCAACGGCAGTTTTATGCTCTGCACGGTGATTAAAAAATAGACAATCTGCCATGAACTTAATCAGACTTGCATCAAAGCGAATGGCGCGCGATTAATCAACCAACAACCAGGGGAAATATGAGTCATGCTGGAACTGTTGACGCCGGAACAAATGTCGCGTGCAGACAAAATGACAATTGAAAGCGGCACGCGTGATGGTTTTTCACTGATGCTCGCAGCAGGGCGTGCCGTTGCAGATGTAGCCCAGCGCATGTTCCTTGCCAAAGGCCGGGTCGCCGTTCTCTGTGGCCCCGGAAACAATGGTGGCGATGGCTATGTTGCGGCCCAATTCCTCGCTAAGGCCGGATATGCCGTTACCTGCTTCGGAACAGCGCAGCCCCGCCCGGACACCGATGCGATGAGGGCACTCCACTATTATAAAGGAGATGTGCGGCGTATCAGTGCGTTCGAACCCAAAGACTTTGTCGGCGTCATCGACGCAATTTATGGCGCAGGTCTGGCGCGCGCGGTGGAAGGCGCCGAAGCCAGCGCAATAGAAGCAGTCAATGCTTCGAACATTCCCGTTCTGGCTGTGGATTTGCCAAGCGGCATATCCGGCAAAGACGGGCAGGTTTTGGGAACCGCTGTTTGGGCACGCGCAACCGTGACATTCTTCCGTAAGAAACCCGGTCATCTCTTGCAGCCGGGCCGGGCGCATTGTGGCGTGCTTCATGTGGCAGACATTGGGATTCCCGATACGGTGCTGAAAAGCATCACTCCAGATACTTTTGAAAACGCACCGGAGCTTTGGCAGGACCAACTGCCCATACTTGCAATCAATGCCCACAAATATAGTCGCGGCCATGCGGCAGTTTTTTCCGGGCCTGTGCATTCAACAGGTGCGGCACGTTTATCGGCAAGGGCGGCAGCGCGCAGTGGTGCAGGGGCTGTCACATTGCTTTCGCCACCTGATGCAGTTTTAACCAATGCAGCCCATCTGACGAGCATCATGCTGCGCGAGACACGCAATATAAAGGATGTTGAAACCTTTTTGGTGGAGCGCAAGGTTGCAGCCTGCGTGCTTGGCCCGGGCTACGGCAATCCGTCATTTGCCCGCGATCATGCCTTGATGCTGTTGACAGCTGTCAACGGGCGCTCTGAATATCTAAAAGGCGTGGTTTTGGATGCCGACGGCATCACGGCCTTTGAAAATCAGCCGGAACAGCTTTTCAAAGCTCAAAGAAATACCGACACGGCGCTTGTTCTCACGCCACATGAGGGCGAGTTTCGGCGTCTTTTTCCGGATATTGCAGCCGGGAACGAAATGTCAAAGCCAGATAGGGCACGCAAAGCAGCAAAACGGGCAAATGCCATTGTGATCTATAAAGGGCCGGATACGGTAATTGCAGCACCTGACGGGCGCGCCATTATCAATGCGAATGGCACACCATTTCTCGCAACGGCGGGATCGGGCGATGTGCTGGCTGGCATTGTATGCGGATTGCTTTCACAGGGAATGCCAGCCTTTGAAGCAGCAGGCGCTGCCGTCTGGATCCATGCAGATGCAGGCCGACGCTTCGGACATGGGCTAATTGCAGAGGATTTGCCAGAGCAATTACCCGCCGTCTGGGCTTCGCTCTAGAGGATTTTCAGCAAAAGTGCGAAGCGGTTTTGCGTGGGATAATGCGTAACAAATTGATAGAGCCTTTCCAGGGATTCAATCAAAATACGAAATGCTCTATCGCCCGGATGTTCGGCTATTGCCACTCCCCACGTCAACGGTAACGCTGCCGGAAATCGAAACATCAGTATTGCCAACGCGGAAATTTTTCCAACTCCCCGCCGGCTGACTATCGGGCTCAGGTGCAGGTGGTGGTGCCGATACGATCGGCTTTTGCATCTTCACGCCCGGTAGTCCCGTCTGTGACGGCTCATTTGCAAAAGCACTTGCTGATAACGCTATTGAAGAAACAGCGGTAAATATAAGAATTTGCTTCATAATAGCGTTACCTTGTTTCAGACTTTATCTGCAACGGCTTCCAAAAGCTGCTCAGCCATTTCAAGTGTGAATTCATCATAATGCGAGATGACGCGGCTTGGCTCGTAATGCTGAACCGGCAAATCAGTATAACCGAAATCTACCGCAACAACAGGGATACCGGCTGCTTTCGCCGTATCAATATCTGTACGGCTGTCTCCAACCATCACGGCGCGATCACGGTTTCCGCCCGCCTTGGCAATTGTTTCGATCAAATGGCGCGGATCTGGCTTGCGGAATGCAAATGTGTCTGCACCGCAAATTGCCGCAAAGCGATGAGCTTCACCCATTGCAGTCAAAAGCTTGACCGACAATGTTTCAAACTTGTTGGTGCAAACCGCCAATGTGTAACCATTCGCAGAAAAACGATCCATGGCTTCGAGGACGCCTGGATAAAATGCCGAGTCGCCCGGCATGTGTGCTGCATAATGCTCGCGGAATTCTTCAACAAGGTGATCAAGCTTCGCATCATCAAGCTGTTTTTGCTGCGCTGCAAAAGCGCGCTCGATCATAACGCGGCCACCTTGTCCCACAAAGCGGCGCAGCTGACCATGGTCAGCCGTTTGCAAGCCCGAGATTGCAAGGCAGTGATTCAAGCTGCCCAGAAGGTCTGGCGCTGTTTCAACCAATGTGCCATCGAGGTCGAAAACGATAATGGGCTTGGAGTTGGCAGCGGACATGATGCTTCTTTCGGGAAAAAATCTGTGTTGATGCAGTGCTAGCTGATCTTTGAGATAGGCTCAAGTTCGTACCTTCTCAAGACAGAGATGAAATAAGAGTTCATCGCAAAAATAACGATAATTCATATTGAGAGCTTTGTTGCGATGCTCCCGCATGCTAGAGGCGTTGCCGGAGACGGATAAGAATCCGATGGGAAGATAGAAATTCAGGCATGGATATTTCAGGCATGGATGAAGCACGAAAGCTCAAAATCGCCGCTGCCACAGAGGCATTGACACATGTCAAAGATGGAATGCGTCTGGGAATTGGAACTGGCTCGACGGCAGAAGAATTTGTGCGTCTGCTCGCAGAAAAGGTAAATTCCGGCTTTAAGATCATTGGCGTGCCGACTTCGGAACGCACAGCTGATCTTTGCAGAGAATTGGGGGTTCCACTCACGACTCTGGAAGAAACGCCGCATCTTGACCTGACCGTCGATGGCGCTGATGAAGTCGATCCTAATCTTTCAGTCATCAAGGGCGGAGGTGGTGCATTGCTGCGTGAAAAGATCGTCGCTGCCGCTTCCGACTCAATGATTGTTATTGCAGACGGGTCGAAAGTTGTTGAGACGCTTGGCCATTTTCCTCTGCCGATTGAAGTCAATCGTTTTGGACTTGGCGCAACTTTACGCGCTATTGAACTGGCTGCTTCGCAATGCGGCCTTGCAGGTCCGTTGGTCCTGCGTTTAAAAGACGGCTCACCATTTGTAACGGATGGTGGGCATTATATCGTGGATGCATCTTTTGGCCGCATTCCCGATCCAAAGATTCTATCTGACGCTCTCTTCGCCATACCGGGCGTTGTCGAGCACGGACTTTTTATCGGACTGGCACGGGCCGCAATCATTGCAGGCGCTGACGGCATCCGAACCATGACCCGGCCTTAAACCGCCTATAAGAATTGTTTGAACGGAGTACTGACCATATGATCCCGGCAACTGGCTTCCGCCGTCTGATTGCACCGTTTTCCGCACTCGTCCTGCTGTCAGGCGTTCATGCGGCCTCAGCACAGGAAATTTCCGCTTCGCATCTGGACGCTGCCCGCGCGGCAATTGCTTCCATTCAGGCGACTGAACAGTTTGATGAGATCCTGCCGAGTGCCGCACGGGCGCTGAAGGGGGAACTTATTCAGAAAGACCCAAATCTTGAAGCGCTCATCACCAAGACTGTTGATGACAAAGCGCTCGCGCTTGCTGCTCGCCGCGCTGATCTCGAAACTGAATCGGCTCGCGCTTATGCAAATGCGTTCAGCGAAGATGAACTCAAAGCAATCGCCGCATTCTACAATTCCGAAGCAGGCAAGAAGCTGCTTGCTGAAGGCCCGATTGTAACGCGCGAAGTCGTTAAGGCTGCCAATATCTGGCAGAACGGAATTGCCCGCGATCTCGCGACTTCGGTTGCAGAAGTTCTCGCAGCTCAGGCAGGTGCTACGGCTACGCCTGAACAGCCTGCTCAGCAGTAATTTCTTATTGTAACGCAGATTTTAAAAGCCCGGCGACTTGGCCGGGCTTTTTCTTTTGCTTACATAAGTGTCACGCATCAGATTTAAATGGAGAGTCCCATGGCCGGTTATGATTATGATCTTTTTGTTATCGGTGGTGGGTCCGGTGGTGTGCGGGCAGGGCGCCTGGCCGGTGCAATGGGCAAAAAGGTCGGTCTGGCCGAAGAGTACCGTATGGGCGGCACCTGCGTTATTCGTGGGTGTGTCCCAAAAAAACTCTTCGTTTACGCCTCGCAATTTCCCGAGCACTTTGAAGATGCGGCCGGATATGGATGGAATGTTGGCAAAAGCAGCTTTGAGTGGAAAAAGCTTCTCGCGGCGAAAGACAAGGAAATTGATCGGCTTGAAGGTCTTTATCGCAAAGGTCTGGAAAACTCGAACGTCGATATTTTTGCAAGTCGCGCAGAACTGATCGATGCACACACAATCGAACTCAAAGCTGACGGGCGCCGTGTCACTGCGGATCAAATTCTGATTGCAACGGGCGGTCATCCAAGCGCGCATGACGCGCTGCCCGGCCATGAATATTGCATTACGTCTAATGAAGCCTTTCATCTGGAAGAGTTGCCGAAATCCATCGCCATCGCTGGCGGCGGTTATATCGCAGTCGAATTTGCCAATATTTTCCATGGTCTTGGTGTTGAAACGACAATCGTCTACCGCGGCAAAGAAATCCTCTCGCGCTTTGACCACGATCTGCGTCAACTGCTTCATGAAACCATGGTTTCTAAAGGCATTCGCATCATCTGCGGCGCAGTTTTTGAGAAGGTCGAAAAGCAATCTGATGGCGCATTGAAAGTTTCGCTGACCAATGGCGAAACACTCGATGTCGGTCAAGCCATGTTGGCAATTGGCCGCAAGCCCAACACCGCGGGCCTTGGTCTTGAAAAGGCAGGCGTAAAAACCGACGCGCTGGGTGCCATCGAAGTCGATGATTATTCCCGCACAAGCGTTTCCAATATCTGGGCTGTTGGCGATGTTATCAATCGCGTTCAGTTGACGCCGGTCGCGATCCACGAAGCAATGTGCTTCCTTGAAACAGCTTTCAAAGATAATCCAACGAAACCCGATCATGAGCTTATTGCCACGGCAGTTTTCTCGCAACCTGAAATCGGCACTGTTGGCTTGCCGGAAGATGAAGCTGCAAAGAAATATGCTGAACTGGAAGTTTATCGCGCTTTGTTCCGGCCAATGAAGAACACGCTTTCAGGCCGCAACGAAAAAACGCTGATGAAACTCATCGTTGATGCCAGGAGCCGGAAGGTTGTCGGGGCCCATATTATGGGGCCGGATGCCGGTGAAATGGCACAGCTGCTTGGGATTTCGCTCAAAGCTGGTGCAACCAAGGACGACTTCGACCGCACCATGGCGGTTCACCCGACAGCGGCGGAAGAACTGGTTACAATGTATAAGCCGACCTACCGCGTGGTGAACGGGCAAAAGCTCGAAAGTTGAACTTTCGTATCACTCCCATCCTGTTAACGATTCTCGCTGGTATAAAGTGAGCGTCTGCATTATATCAACGCGATCACGCGTGCTGTTATGCGTGCACAGACATTGAATTGTCTTGCACAAACGCATTTCAGCTTTCGTGCAAGGAGGAACTAATCCGAGAGAAATCGCGCGGATAATTAAAACAGGTGTGAAATGACGAAGAACTGGACCCCAAATTCCTGGAGAGACAAACCGATCAAGCAAGTGCCGTCTTATCCAGACGCACAGGCTCTGACCGATGTTGAGGCTCGCCTTCGTACCTATCCACCGCTCGTATTTGCAGGCGAGGCCCGCAAGCTGAAAAGCCAGCTGGCAGACGTTGCCGAAGGCAAGGCATTTCTGCTTCAGGGCGGCGATTGTGCGGAAAGTTTCGCAGAACATGGCGCGGATAATATTCGCGACTTTTTCCGCGTCTTTTTGCAGATGGCAGTCGTGCTGACATTCGGAGCATCCAAGCCTGTTGTTAAGGTGGGCCGTATTGCCGGTCAGTTCGCCAAGCCGCGTTCTTCCGATATGGAAACACTCAATGGTGTCGAGCTGCCATCATACCGTGGCGACATCATCAACGGCATCGATTTCGACGAAGCATCGCGTATCCCTGATCCGCAGCGTCAGGACATGGCTTATCGCCAGTCCGCTGCGACACTGAACCTGCTGCGTGCCTTCGCGCAGGGTGGTTATGCGAACCTTGAAAACGTACATCAGTGGATGCTCGGCTTTGTTGGCAAAAGCCCGCAGGCAGAGCGTTACGCTGCACTGGCGCAGCGCATTTCGGAAACGATGAATTTCATGCGGGCGATCGGCATCACCTCTGACAGCAATCATTCGCTGCGTGAAACCGATTTCTACACCAGCCATGAAGCGCTGCTGCTTGGCTATGAAGAAGCACTGACACGCGTCGATTCGACCTCTGGCGACTGGTACGGCACTTCGGGTCACATGATCTGGATTGGCGATCGCACACGTCAGGCTGATCATGCGCATATCGAATATTGCCGTGGCATCAAGAACCCGCTCGGTCTGAAATGCGGTCCATCGCTACAGCCCGATGATCTCATCCGCCTGATCGATCTTCTCAACCCTGAAAACGAAGCTGGACGCCTGACGCTCATCGCGCGTTTTGGTTACGACAAGGTCGGCGATCATCTGCCACAGCTCATCCGCGCCGTTGAACGTGAAGGCCGTAAGGTTGTCTGGTCTTGCGACCCGATGCACGGCAACACGATCACAGCAGGCGGTTACAAGACGCGTCCATTCGACCGTATCCTCAAGGAAGTTGAGTCCTTCTTCGCGATCCATCGCGCCGAAGGTTCACATCCGGGCGGTATCCATGTCGAAATGACCGGCAAAAACGTCACCGAATGTACGGGCGGTGCGCGTGCGATTTCAGCAGAAGATCTGCATGACCGCTACCACACGCATTGCGACCCACGTCTGAACGCCGATCAGGCGCTTGAACTGGCTTTCCTTCTGGCAGAACTGCTCAAGAAGGAACGGGATCTGGGCTCGGAGAAGCAGGCCGTTAACGCCTGATTGAATAAAGTCACTTTGAAACAAGCGCAGGGCGGAGAATTCACTCTCCGCCCTGTTGTGTTTCAAATGAATTCGCTTATTGGTTTTGGCGAAAACTCATTTGGGGGCATCAATGAAGCGAATTTTTCTGGCGTTTCTCAATTCAATGCGTGCTCTTCGCTACTTGGCCGCTCATGAAAAGGCAGTTCAGCAAGAACTGGTGCTTTTCCTGTTATCAGTGCCAATCGCATTCTTTCTTGCTCCGAGCGGGCTGGCATTTCTGCTGATGACAGGATCGATCCTGTTTCTCATTCTTGTTGAAGTGCTCAACACCGGTATTGAAGCCACTTGCGATGCTGTTTCGCGTGATTTTCATAAGGAAATTCAGATTGCCAAGGATTGCGGCTCGCTCGCTGTTCTGATCGCGATTGTTTTTGTCGCCGCCACATGGGGCTATATTCTGATCACAACCTATATGATCCGATAAAGAACGACTGTTCTTGAACGCCATCCGTTGCAATTAATTGCACAAGCGCGCTAAAGCTGACGCATGATCAGCGTAAACGAGAATCTCGACATGCTTCGTATTGCCGTTGCACAGCTCAATCCTGTTATGGGCGACATCGCCGGAAATCTTGCCAAGGCGCGTGCAGCCCGCGCAGAAGCAGCCAAAATGAACGCCGACCTTGTGATGTTCACGGAGCTGTTTATTGCGGGTTATCCGCCGGAGGATCTGGTTCTCAAAACGGCCTTTGTCGCAGCCTGTGAAAAGGCTGTGGCTGCGCTTGCCAAAGACACAGCAGATGGTGGACCAGGTGTCATCATCGGGACACCGATGCAGCGTGACAGTGGCCTGCATAACGCTGTCGCTGTTCTGGATCGCGGTGAAATCATTGCCGAGCGTTTCAAGGTCGATCTTCCCAACTATGGCGAATTTGACGAAAAACGCGTCTTCCAGTCGGGCCCAATGCCCGGACCAGTCAATTTCCGCGGTGTCCGCATCGGCATTCCGATCTGCGAAGATATATGGGGTGATCTCGGTGTTGCGGAAACACTGGCCGAAAGTGGTGCTGAACTCCTGCTGGTGCCCAATGGTTCGCCTTATCACCGCGCCAAGATCGAGCGCCGCTATCAGGTGGTTCTGAAACAGGTCATCGAAACCGAGCTTCCCATGCTCTACGCCAATCAGGTGGGCGGGCAGGACGAACTGGTCTTCGATGGTGGCTCATTCGTATTTAACGCCGACAAGACGCTTCGCCTGCAAATGCCGCAATTTGCAGAAGCCATTACACTGACCATATGGAAGCGGGACGGCGAGGGCTGGCATTGCGAGGAGGCAGAAAAGGCTACGCTGCCGGAAGGTCTGGAAGCTGATTATTCGGCCTGTATGCTGGGCCTGCGTGATTATGTGAACAAGAACGGCTTCAAGGATGTTGTGCTTGGTCTTTCAGGCGGTATCGACTCGGCGATCTGCACAGCGTTAGGCGTCGATGCGTTGGGCAAGGATCGCGTGCGCTGCGTGATGCTGCCCTATCGTTACACGTCCGAAGAGTCGCTCAAAGACGCTGCCGATTGCGCCAAAGCGCTCGGCGTGCGTTATGATATTGTGCCGATTGCCGAACCTGTCGAAGGCTTTCTGTCTGCACTCAAGCCTTTGTTTGAAGGCACAGAAGCCGGTGTGACGGAGGAAAACCTCCAGAGCCGTGCCCGTGGCACCATTTTGATGGCAATCTCCAACAAGTTTGGCTCGATGGTTGTAACCACCGGCAACAAGTCCGAAATGTCGGTCGGCTATGCAACGCTTTATGGCGATATGAATGGCGGCTTTAACCCCATCAAAGATGTCTATAAAATGCAGGTCTATGCGTTGTCGGAATGGCGCAACAACAATGTTCCGGCGGGCAGCCTTGGGCCTGCAGGCGAGGTGATTCCACAAAACATCATCTCAAAGGCTCCATCCGCAGAATTGCGCGAAAACCAGACCGATCAGGACAGTCTGCCACCTTATCCGGTGCTGGATGACATTCTTGAGTGCCTCGTTGAAAACGAAATGAGCAATGCTGAGATTGTCGCGCGCGGCCATCAGCTTGAAACGGTACAACGGATCGAGCATCTGCTTAATCTGGCCGAATACAAGCGCCGCCAGTCTGCGCCCGGTGTCAAAATTACCAAGAAGAATTTTGGACGTGATCGTCGTTATCCAATAACGAACCGCTTCCGCGACCGCTGAAAGATTGAGTCATGACTGTTACAGTTCGTTTTGCACCGTCGCCGACGGGTTATATTCATATTGGCAATACACGTACCGCGCTCTCAAACTGGCTCTACGCCAAAAAGAATGGCGGCAAATTCATTCTGCGTTACGACGATACCGATGTAGAGCGTTCTAAGCAGGAATATGCTGATGCGATTACTGTCGATCTTGCATGGCTGGGTGTTACGCCTGACCGGATCGAATACCAGTCGAAGCGCTTTGATGTTTATGCCAAGGCTGTCGAAAAGTTGAAACAAGCAGGTCTTCTCTATGCCTGCTATGAAACAGCCGATGAACTCGAACGCCGCCGCAAACTGCGTCTCGCGCGTCGCCTTCCGCCCGTTTATGGCCGTGAAGCCCTGAAGCTGACGGATCAGGAGAAGGTAGCTTTTGAAGCCGAAGGCCGCAAGCCACATTGGCGCTTCCTTTTGCCGAATTTCGAAAGCGACCCTTTTACGACCACCCGCACCGAAGTCCATTGGGACGATCTGGTGCGCGGACCACAGACTGTCGATCTGGCTTCCATGTCCGATCCGGTTCTGGTTCGTGAAGACGGTACCTATCTCTACACACTGCCATCAGTTGTCGATGACATTGATCTTGGTATCACCCATATCATCCGTGGCGATGATCACGTCACCAATTCAGGCGTTCAGATTGCCATCTTCAAGGCGCTTGGTGCAGAACCGCCCGTCTTCGGCCATCATAATTTGCTGACCACCGTTTCAGGCGAAGGCCTTTCAAAACGATCCGGCGCGCTGTCAGTCGGCTCGCTGCGCGAAAGCGGCTATGAACCGATGTCCGTTGCCTCACTGGCAATCCTCATTGGAACCTCGGAATCTGTTTCGGCAGCCAGTGACATGAATGCGCTCGCAGAACGCTTTGATCTGGCTGCCATTTCGAAATCATCGGCAAAATTCGACCCAGCCGAACTGGATACGCTTAACCGCGCTTTGCTGCATGAAATGCCTTTCGAGAAAGCGAAGGGTCGGCTTGAAAAACTTGGTATTGCAGGCGATCAGGCAGAAGCCTTTTGGCTGACTGTTCGCGGTAATCTTGAGCGTTTCAACGATGCGACGCATTGGTGGCAGATTATCAATGGCGAACTGCCGGAAAAACTGGAATTGTCTGAGGAAGAGCAGGCTTTTGTGCAGGAAGCATTTAAATTGCTACCCGCTGAGCCTTGGGATAAGCAGACTTGGAAAATCTGGACCGATGCTGTGAAAGCAGCAACAGGACGCAAGGGCAAGATGCTGTTCATGCCCCTGCGCATCGCGCTTACGGGGCAGGCGCATGGACCGGAGCTTGCGGATTTGCTGGTTTTGATTGGTCCGGAAAGAACGAAGAGCCGATCACTCTGACCTTGGCACTATCCGAATATGCCCGTTCAACAGGCGGTGTCGCTTCTACAGGTGCGATGTGCGCTGGCGCTTGCAACACCGGTGCGGATGCTGTGTAAGCGACCGGCTCTGTTGCGCTTGAGCTATAGGACGAATAGGCCGGCACGACATAATCCTCAACCGGAAGCCCATCAGTTTGTACTGGCTTTTTCGCCTGCGCACTGGCAACCTTAACCGATGCTCTTGCCAATTTTCTGCTTGGCGCGGCTTTCTGAACGCTGCGCTTCGGCAACCAGCTGGCCGAGCAGGATTTTACATGCTTGCCAGGATGAGACATTCCGGCAATGGCAGCATTAATTTCTGACAGTCTTTCAGAAAGTGTCTGGTTTTCAGACACAAGCTTTGCTTCCTGCGTTTTCAAGCGCTCACACTTCGGTGACTTATTTGCAGGTGCAAACAAATTTCCCGTACAACGTTCTTTTGCCTGCTCGGCACGAATACGTGAAATTTGTATTTTATTTCTATCCAGTCGTGCATTCGTTGGCGTGATTTGTGCATGCAACCTTGCCGCTTCCTGACTGGTGCAGGGCTGTGAAGGTTGCGTTGTTGTACAGCCACTCAATAAGCCAACTATCGTAACAGCGAATACTGCTGAAGGTAAGTTTGTAAATTTCTTATAAACACTCATCATAGAACAAGCCCGTCCCGTTGTTCGTATGTGTCAATGTTTATTTATTACAGTTAAAAAAACATAAACGCCAAGTATTATTTGAATACTTGGCGTTTATTACGTTTTAATTATAAAGATCTATCTAAATTATTTATTCTGATTGCCTTCACCGGATCTTTGTAATGCTTCAACAACTGCAAGCGCTGTCATGTTGACGACACCGCGCGAAGTAACCGAAGGCGTAAGAATATGAGCAGGGCGTGCTGCGCCCAGCAGGATAGGACCAACATGCAATGCATCAGTGACAGTCTTGACCACGTTAAGTGTGATATTCGCCGCATCAAGATTAGGGAAGACAAGCAGATTTGCTTCGCCCTTGAGACGTGAACTTGGAAATACACGGTCACGAAGCGCCTGCGACAATGCAGAGTCACCATGCATTTCGCCGTCAGATTCAAGATCAGGCGCTTTCTCCGCAAGCAGTGCTGCAGCCCGGCGCATCTTCTCTGCACTGGCAGATTCCTTGGAGCCAAAGTTTGAATGCGAGACCAGAGCAACCTTTGGCTCAATACCAAAGCGGCTGATTTCTTTTGCAGCCAAAATGGCCATCTCGGCAATATGGTCGGCATCAGGTTCCACATTGACATATGTGTCTGTTAGGAACAGGGCACCGCGCTGCGAGATAAGCAAACTCAATGCGGAATAATCGCTGATGCCCGGCAGCTTGCCAATGATCTGCTTTACAACGCGCATATGGCGCTCAAAGCGGCCTTCCAGACCACAGATCATTGCATCTGCTTCATCGCGCATAACGGCGAGGGCAGCGATTGCAGTCGAGTTTGTACGGACGATCGTGCGTGCTGCTTCAGGGGTTACGCCCTGACGCCCCGTGAAGGACAAATAAAGATCGACATAATCACGGTAGCGCGGATCGTCTTCCGGGTTGATCAGTTCAAAATCCTTACCCGCCCGAATTTTCAAACCATAACGGTTCAAACGTGTTTCAATAACATTCGGACGACCAACGAGGATTGGCGATGCAATGCCTTCTTCAATCACCACCTGCGCAGCGCGCAATACGCGCTCATCTTCACCATCAGCATAGATCACGCGCATTGGATTTTTCTGTGCACGCGCGGCAGCAAAGACCGGCTTCATGATAAGGCCTGAGCGGAACACGAAGCGGGTCAGCCTGTCCATATAGGCTTCCCAGTCCTCAATCGGACGCGTGGCAACTCCGCTCTCCATCGCAGCCTTGGCAACAGCAGGCGCGATACGCAGAATCAGCCGCTGATCGAACGGCGAAGGAATGATGTGGTTTGGTCCGAAAGTTGGCGTATCGCCCGAATAGGCGCGTGCGGCGACATCAGAAGGTTCTTCACGGGCAAGTGAAGCAATGGCACGGACGGCCGCAAGCTTCATTTCCTCGTTGATTGCAGTGGCGCCAACATCAAGTGCACCGCGGAAAATGTAAGGGAAGCAGAGAACATTGTTCACTTGGTTCGGATAGTCTGAACGTCCGGTGCAAATCATGGCATCAGCGCGCGCTTCGCGTGCAGCCTCAGGCATGATTTCCGGGTTCGGGTTGGCCAGCGCCATGATAAGCGGCTTTTCAGACATCTGCTTAAGCAGTTCTGGCTTCAAAACACCCGCAGCCGAAAGTCCAAGGAACACATCGGCATCGCCAATGACATCGGCGAGCACGCGCGCATCCGTCTTCTGCGCGTAAACATCTTTCCAGCGGTCCATAAGCGTATTGCGGCCTTCATAGACCACGCCTTCAATGTCACAGACCCAGATATTTTCGCGTTTTGCACCAAGTTTAACCAGCAGATTGAGGCAGGCAAGGGCTGCTGCACCAGCACCAGACGTTACAATCTTCGCTTCACTGATCTTCTTGCCGGCCAGTTCCAGACCGTTCATAACGGCAGCGGCAACGATAATCGCCGTTCCGTGCTGGTCGTCATGGAAAACCGGAATATTCATCTGCGCGCGAAGCTGTTCTTCAACTTCAAAACACTCAGGTGCCTTGATGTCTTCGAGATTGATACCGCCAAAAGTTGGCTCAAGCGCCGAAATCACGTCGACCATACGGTTGATTTCAAGCGCTTCAATTTCAATGTCGAACACATCAATATCTGCGAATTTCTTAAAGAGAACGGCCTTGCCTTCCATCACCGGCTTGGATGCAAGCGCGCCGATATTCCCAAGTCCCAGCACAGCCGTACCATTGGATATGACAGCCACCAGATTGCCGCGCGCCGTATATTCGGCAGCAGTGGATGGATCTTCTTGGATCGCAAGGCAAGGCGCTGCAACACCGGGCGAATAGGCCAGTGCCAGATCGCGCTGATTGCCAAGCGGCTTTGTCGCCTGAATTTCGAGCTTTCCCGGTTTCGGGTAGCGGTGAAAGAACAGGGCCGCTTCGTCAAAATCTGAACGCGTGGAAGTGGAGGGGGTCTTTTTGTCGGTCATTTTAGCATCGCTTTCCAGTTCATACGCGCAGCCGGAGGGAAACCGCGTGAGGACGCCTATTCGCGTCATGTGAGCCAATATCGTTTTTATCTCAAACTATCAAATCACTATAGGCCCGATTTCGAGAAGCAGTTGTTCCGCAATCCAACGGTATTTTGAACGAAACTGCTTTTTATGGCCGTAGACATGCCACTAAGCCGATGTGGCAATCAACCGGATTCTGGTTGACGCGCGGAAATGTCCAACAAATCCTCACTCAAAAATGCCGTCATATGTTTGTGACATGAATCGGGTTTTCTTCATTCAAATTCGGGTTGCCAGTCGGAAGGACAACCAAATGAGCGAAGAACAGATCGATCCAAAAAAATATCGCACCCTGTTCATTTCAGATGTGCATCTTGGTTCCAAAGCAGCTCAAGCTGAGCTTTTGCTTGATTTTCTGCGCTATCACGAGGCGGAAACGATCTATCTGGTTGGCGACATTGTCGATGGATGGCGCCTGCGTCGCAACTGGCACTGGCCGCAGGAGCATAATGATGTTGTGCAGAAACTGCTACGCAAAAGCCGCAAAGGCGCGACAATCATTTATATCGCCGGCAATCACGACGAATTTCTGCGAAATTTTCAGGGTACACATTTTGGCGGCATCGAGGTGATGAACCGCGCCATTCACGAAGCTGCGGATGGCCGCAAGTTTCTGGTCATCCACGGCGACCAGTTCGACGTGGTTGTGCGCAATGCGCGCTTTATCGCCTATCTGGGTGACTGGGCCTATGACACAGCGATCTGGATCAACACGGTTATGAGCCGTATACGCGCGACGTTCGGATTGCGTTATTGGTCATTTTCCGCGTGGGCCAAATTTCGCGTGAAGAAGGCTGTCAATTTCATTGGAAAATTTGAAGACGTGGTTTCCGATGAAGCAAAACGCATCGGCGTGGATGGTGTGATCTGCGGTCATATTCATCACGCAACCATCGGAAATATGAATGGTGTTGAATATATCAATACCGGGGACTGGGTCGAAAGCTGCACAGCGGTTGTCGAGCATTTCGATGGTCGCATGGAATTGCTTGAATGGACGCAATGTCTCGCTCAACGCCAAACGATCCCGGCTGATCGGGAAAGCAGCAAGATAATCAGGCTTCCAAAACAAACTCGAAAAGCGGTGAATAGCAACAGATGAAGAAACTCGTCATCGTGACAGACGCGTGGCACCCGCAAGTGAATGGCGTGGTGAGAACGCTGACAAAATGCTGTGAACTGATGACAGCACGTGGCTACGAGGTGATTGTTGTTTCGCCGCTGGATTATCGCTCTGTTCCGTGTCCGACTTATCCAGAAATTCGTCTGGCCATGACAACACCGGCTGCCGTCCGGCGGCGATTGCAAAAGATACAGCCCGATTATGTGCATATCGCAACCGAAGGTCCACTTGGTTTTATGGCGCGCAGGGCATGTCTTAAGATGGGCTGGAGCTTCACGACAAGTTTCCATACGCGCTTTCCGGAATATCTTCAGGACCGCTTTCCCATACCACCAAAATGGACTTATGCATTTTTACGCCGCTTCCATAATCTTGCATCGCATACACTTGTTCCGACCCAATCCATTCTGGATGACTTGCGGGAGCGCGGCTTTACGGGATTGGAATTATGGACGCGCGGTGTTGACCGCACGCTGTTTCATCCGCGTGATGATGTGGCAAGAGACCTTCCAAAGCCAGTTTTCATCTGTGTTGGACGCGTTGCGACAGAAAAAAACCTGCCAGCATTTCTCGAGCTTGATCTGCCCGGCACAAAACTGATTGTCGGCGACGGCCCTGCGCTCAATGACTTCAGGTCGCGTTTCCCGGATACGGTATTTATCGGAAAAAAAGAGGGCAAAGAGCTGGCGCAAGTCTATGCATCAGCGGATGTTTTCGTTTTTCCAAGCAGAACCGATACATTCGGCCTTGTTCTGCTGGAAGCTATTTCATCAGGCCTTCCTGTAGCGGCCTATCCTGTTCCCGGATCATCCGATGTTGTGGGTGCCACAGGCGCAGGCGTTCTTTCGGAAGATTTGCAGACTGCTTGTCTTGCTGCCCTTGAAATGCCTGCCTTTAACCCTGCTGAAGTCCTCAAACCCTTCACATGGGAGGCCTGCGCGGATATTTTCGAGAACGTGCTCTCATCAGCAACGCGCCTCACGCAGGCAGCACAGGATGCCCATAATCAACCCCAGACGTCCGCTTCCGGCGGATAAACAAGAGCACCATCATAATGAAGGCCGGGAATGCGATCCTGCGCCAAGAGCAGTGGACCATCGAGATCAACGACATTGGCTTTCTGTGCGAGCAACACGGCCGGAGCCATGCCCAGCGATGTGCCGACCATACAGCCAACCATGATCTGCAATCCAAGCGCAGTTGCCTTTTCGCGCATGATCAGCCCTTCGGTCAGACCGCCGGCTTTGTCGAGCTTGATATTGACTGCATCATAACGCTTTGCGAGGTCTTCAAGACCAATCGACGTATGCACGCTTTCATCGGCACAAATGATGACCGGACGTTCAATTTGGCTGAGAATTTCGTCCTTGCCAGCGGGCAGGGGCTGTTCGATCAGAACCACACCGGCCTTTGCGGCAGCGGCCATGTTTTCTATAATGTTGTCATCAGTCCAGCCTTCATTGGCATCGATGATAATGCGGCTGTTGGGAGCAGCCTTTGCAACAGCCAAAATACGCTCAATGTCATTATCGCCCCCCATCTTGACCTTGATCAGCGGATAATGGGCAACCTTAGCCGTCGATTCAGCCATTTCAGCAGGCGTACCGAGCGACACCGTAATCGCAGTTTCAAGCGGGCGGGTTGGTGTTCCAAGCAAGTCTGCAACACGTTTGCCAGATATTTTTGCTTCCAGATCCCAGAGCGCGCAATCAACCGCATTGCGCGCGGCACCGGCAGCCATAATTGTCTGTATTTCCTGACGCGTTGCACCCTTTTCAAGGGCCTTACGCACGACCTCAATCTGTTCGCTCACACTCTCAATCGATTCGCCATAGCGTGCATAGGGCACACATTCGCCACGCCCACGCTTTCCTTCATGGCTTATCTCGCACACGATGACCGAAGCCTCCGTCTTGGAGCCGCGGGAGATTGTGAATTTCCCGGCAATAGGATAGCGTTCATGAATGATTTTCAAGTTTTTGTGCATGGCTATGGCTTCCAGTACGCAGTATTTCGGTCGCGCAACGACTCGTATAAGGGTTAGGCCATGTTGACCGACACCGACGACAAAGCAAGTGCTGCCGCCAATGTCGCGCCAAAGATTGATTTGGCCGAGCAGGATAACTTACGTCTCATAAACCTGAGCGGACATTGGATTTCTCAGAACGTTGGCGTTGTCGACAAAAAAATGCGCGAGCTCGAAAAAATTGGCGGCTCGCAGGCAGCGATCATCAACGTTGCGGGTGTGGAAAGTCTTGATACGGCTGGTGCCTGGCTGATCGAACGCCTGCGCCACCGTCTGTTGTCTCAAAAGATTGATGTTGAACTCCAAGGCGTTAAGCCAGCATGGCTGCCGCTTGTGGAAGAGGTCGGCAAATCCGTCGAACGCACGCTGGATGTGCCACAGACCAAGAAGCCTTTCTTCTTTATCAAAATGCTGGATTCTATCGGGCGTGGCGTCACCTCGATGTTTCAGGATTTCCTGATGGCAATGCACATTCTTGGTGCAACAATTCGCGGTGCGCAGCTGAAAGCCGGGCGCGGCAGTGGTATTCCGTTTCCGGCAATCGTCAAGCAGATTGACCGGATGGGCGTGGGCGCGATCCCGATTATTGTGCTTATGTCAACAATTGTTGGTGCCATCATTGCACAGCAGGGTGCCTTCCAGCTTCGCTATTTTGGCGCTGAAATTTTCGTGGTTGATCTGGTCGGCATTCTGGTTCTGCGTGAACTCGGCGTGCTTCTGACTGCCATTATGATCGCCGGACGATCCGGCAGTGCGATCACGGCTGAAATCGGCTCGATGAAAATGCGGGAAGAAACAGATGCGCTCACCGTTATCGGGCTTAATCCGGTCGGTGTTCTTGTCTTTCCGCGACTCGTCGCGCTTGTGGTGATTCTGCCGCTTCTGACAATCATTGCAGATCTTTCAGCTTTGGTAGGCGCTGCAGCGGTTACTTATTTCTACTCCAACATCTCGCCGGAAGCATTTATCAGCCGCTTGCATGATGCCGTTGCACTCAACACCTATTTTGCAGGTCTTATTAAAGCGCCGTTTATGGCGATGATTATCGGCATACTCGCTTCTGTTGAAGGCATGAAAGTCGGCGGCAGCGCAGAATCACTGGGCAGTCGCGTAACTGCCTCTGTGGTTAAATCAATTTTCATAGTCATCGTTGTCGATGGTTTGTTTGCGATATTCTACGCTGCAATCGACTTCTAAGTCTTCAATATCCCTCTATATAAGGAATTGTGGGGCCTTTCGGACACAGTTCCAGACAGAACTTATATAGCTTTGTTTCATACTGTTCTGTCGAAGCGCACGCTCAGGTAAAGAGTAAATATGGAGACTATCATCGATAACCAGCAGCCAATGCAGGATACACAAAGCAGCGAAGCGCCTGTGCCGATCATTTCGGTGCGGGATGTTACCGTTGGCTTCGGTGGCCGCGCTCCTGTACTCGATAGTTTATCGCTCAATATTTATAAGGGCGAAGTCCTTGGCTTCATCGGGCCGTCAGGTTCTGGTAAATCTGTGCTGATGCGGACCATTCTTGGACTGAACAAAAAGCAGTCGGGTGAGATCGAGATATTGGGACGCAATATCGACAAGATCACAGAAGCCGAGAAAATGGCAATTGATATGCGCATGGGCGTGTTGTTTCAGCATGGCGCCTTGTTTTCAGCACTCAGTGTGCTTGAGAACATTCAGGTTCCGATGCGCGAATATCTTGATCTTCCGCCCAAGCTTATGGATGAACTGGCGCGTCTCAAAATCGATCTGGTTGGCTTAAGTCCTGATGCGGCTGATAAATTTCCATCTGAACTTTCCGGCGGCATGATCAAGCGTGCGGCATTGGCACGTGCTCTGGCGCTTGACCCGGACATTGTATTCCTTGACGAGCCGACATCTGGTCTTGATCCGATTGGAGCGGCAGACTTTGACGAACTGATCGCCAATCTGCGCGATACAATGGGGCTTACCGTTTATATGGTGACGCACGATCTTGACAGTCTGTTTGCGATTTGTGATCGCATTGCCGTTCTGGGTAACAAAAAAGTTTCGGTTAGCGGTTCCATTGAAGACATGCTGGCTGTAGACGATCCATGGGTTAAATCCTATTTTCGAGGAAAGCGCGCACGTCAGATCGACACCTCTGCGCCAAGCAGAAGACGGCCCGGCAGCGGCAGCCGCTTGCAGACTGGATAAGATATGGAAACGAAGGCCAATTATGTACTGGTAGGAGTTTTCACGCTGATCGTCAGCCTGCTGGCTTTCGGTTTCGTGTACTGGATCGCGCGCTATGGCGAAGCCAGAGACTCCGTAGAGCTTGATGTACGCATACCTGGATCGGTAACGGGTCTGGGGATCGGTAGTCAGGTTCTGTTTAACGGTATCAAAGTCGGTGACGTCCGCTATCTTCACCTCGACGAAACAAATCCGGGTATGGTGATCGTTAAAACGCGTGTGAATGCAACAACACCGATTACCCGTTCAACTGAAGCGACACTAGGCTTTCAGGGTCTGACAGGTCAGGCCTATATTGAGCTTAAGGGTGGGCGGCTTGACGAGCCAAACCTTCTTACCGAAGCTGCAAAAGAAGATACGGTTGCACGCATTGATGCCGATCCATCTGCCGTGAACAATCTTCTGGCGACCGCGCAGGATATTTTTGCGCGCGCAAACAGCGTGCTGGGCGAGCTTGAAGGCTTTGTCACAGAAGCGCGCGGGCCGCTGACTGACACGATCAAAAACACCAAGACCTTCACAGATGCACTGGCAAAGAATGCCGATGTGATTGATGAGCTGGGCTCCAACGCGGACAACATCAACCAGATCGTTTCCGATGCCAAAGAAATGATGGGACGCTTGAATGCTGCTTCATCGCGCATCGAAGATGTGATTGCGAAGGCGGACCATTTGCTCTCCAGTGACGATAAGGACGGTGTTGTGGCGCAAGCCAAGGCAACGCTTGAATCCATTCGCCAGCTTTCCAGCAATCTGGACAAGCGCATTTCACCCATTGCCAGCAATCTTGAACGCTTCTCCGGTCAAGGCTTGACCGATATTCAGGCGCTGATTGGTGATAGCCGTCGCGCTGTACAACGTGTAGAACAGGCTGTATCCGATATTGAGCGCAATCCGCAGCGATTGTTCTTTGGTGGCCCCGGCAGCGTACCGCAGTATAACGGAAGGACGCGTCATTAATGTCCAATACAGGTTCTGTCGTGGTAAATTCCCATCGTCGTTTCATTATGCCTCTTCTGCTTGCAACCTTGCTGGCAGGTTGCGGGACGACAACACCGCTCGACACATTCAGCCTTTCCGCACCGCAGCAATCGCAGTCCGCATCGGCGAACCGCAAGAACCTTCAAATTCTGGTGCCCCCACCAAGCGCTTTGAAGGCGCTTGATAGCCAGAACATCGTCGTCAACACTGCGCCCGGCGCCATTGAATATCTCAAAGGCGCGCAATGGGGCGACAGGCTGCCAAACATCGTTCAGTCGCGTCTTGTGCAGGCCTATGAAAATACCGGCGTATTTGGCGGTGTTGGGCGCCCCGGTGACGGTTTGGCCATCAACTATCAGATCCTGAGCGATCTTCGCGTATTCAGTATTCAGGCCTATGGTGCTCAGAGAGCCGCAGTGGTGGAAATCGCCGTCAAGCTTATGAATGACAAGAATGGTGAAGTCCGTGCCACACGCGTTTTCCGTGCCACAACACCAGTCTATGGCACGTCCAACAACGAATATGTCAAAGCGCTGGATAGTGCTTTTGAACGTGTCGCCAGCGAAATTGTTGGCTGGACAATTTCTTCACTCTAAGCGTTAAAACATAAAAGGCAGCTTGTTTTCACAAGCTGCCTTTTTTCTCGCCCGTCATTTCTGAAGTTCATACAGAACCGTCAGTTTAAACCAGCACCGGGCAACACCCGAACCCCAAGCTTTTCTAAAAAAACTGGAAATAAAAAAACGCGGCCCATGAGCCGCGTTTTCATTACTTTATTGGCTTTTCTTACCGCAGGCGACCGCTTGCATGGGCCAGCATCGTGTAAACTTTACCGGTATCTGACGTCAGGTAAGTCTGCGTCACCATGTTATCGCGGTCATTGCGCGCAACGTCTTCAAGCAGACGCTGGAAGTCGTCCATGTAACGATCTACAGCGCGACGGAACTCACCATCCGTCTGATATTTACGCTTGATGTCGTCAAAGGTCTGCTGTCCCTTGAGCGTATAGAGACGACGGGTAAAGACATTCCGTTCACCGCGGCGATAGCGGTCCCATAGCTCAACGGATGCTTCATGATCGATTGCGCGGGCAATATCGACCGAAAGCGAGTTGAGCGATTCAACCACATGGCTTGGCGAGCGATGAGCCTGCGTAGGCTGTGCCTGCGATGGAGCGGCCACCTCATCCTCGCGCGATGCGCGGGCAAGAAGGTCAGAAACCCAACCGCGTGGCTTATCAGAGGATACAGCTGGCTGTGCGGGTTTAGGAGCTTCTACCGGACGGGTGCGAACAGCGACGTCAGCCTGTGGCTGCGCTGCCATGACAGGAGCCTGAACCGGAGCTGGCCTCTGGGTCTGAACCGGACGCGAAACAGGGCGATCTGCGCGGCTTTCACCAACATCAACCAAACGTCCCGACTTGTTGACGATTTCAGCAAGTTCCTTAAGAGCATTGATCTGCTCGCCAACGGCTTTGCGCATTGCGCTCGTCGTTTCCTTGGCTTCCGCAGGCATATCCAGAACGCCGCGCTTGAGTTCACCACGGGTTGTGTCGAGCTCTGTGCGAATTTCTGTTGCCGTGCGGCGGATATCGTCGGTCGCAGCGGAGAACTTCTGCGATGCCTGTTCGACGATCTCAGCAATGCTTTCACGCATCTTCTCAGCCGAAGAACGGGTCTGGCCCTCTGCGCGCTGGAAAGCCGATGCCACGATCGTTTCAAACGACTGCATCAGATTCTCAATGCCTTCCGACTTCTCAACAAGGCCCGAAGCAAGCTTGTCAAGCGCGAGATGGCGATCTTCAAGCGTACCGGCAAGACCATTCTGTGCCGAGCTGATCATATCCGAAGCAGTTGAGAGAACCTTGCCATGCTCTTCAAAGCGCTCGGCAATATCAGCAATCTGCGACAGTGTACCATCGGAAAGCGCGCGCAGCGTGCCAATATTGTTGTCGATGAGACCCGTTGAGGCCTGGAACATCTGTGCTGCGCGGTTTGCATTTTCAACGAAGCTGCTTGTCGTTTCAACAAGGCGGCCGTCAATGCTTGTCAGGTTGCGCGCAGCAGATTCGATCAGCTTGCCAAGTTCGCTATTTGAAGCGGCGAGGCGATCAATCAGCTCGCTTACATTGTCTGACAGTCCCGTCTTTGCCTGCTGCACGGCTGCAATGGTTTCTGCCGTACGGCTGGCCAGTGCATTGACGAGCGCTGCGTTCTCAGCACGCAGACGATCAGTGGCTGCATGGGTCGCTTGTTCAAGCTGTTCTGCCAATCCGCGACCGCTATCCGCCAGACGCTGCACAAGAGGCTCGGCAGTGTCGCTGAGAATCTGTGTGATTTCCTGCGAGCGCGCTGCCAGAACTGCATTGAGTTCACGTGTGCGTTCTTCAAGCGTAACAGCCGTTGTGTCTGTTACCTGAGCGATACGTGCTTCAACGGAACCCAGTTCCATTGTGATCCGCGAGCCAATATCACCAAGGCGTGTGGCAATGGCATCAGCACGTTCGGTGAGGCGCGCTTCTGTGCCGGACAGGTTTTCGGTAACGCTTGATGAGAATGCTTCGCTGTGACCGGCCAATGTTTCACTGGTCCGGGTCGCCGTGTCAGCAATACGCGCTTCAATCGCCGAAAGTTCGCCAGTGAGGCGGCTTTCAATGGCTTCAAGTCCACCGGCAATAGCGCTTGCACGCTCACTTAGACGGGCTTCTGTGCCTGCAAGATTATCGGCAACACTTGCTGCAAATGCTTCGCTATGACCGGCAAGTGTTTCGCTTGTCTTGCTCGCCGTATCAGCAATGCTGCTTTCAATCTGGGCCAGACGCGATGCAATTGCATTGGCTCGCTCACCGAGGCGTTCCTCAGTCGCAGCAAGATTGGTCGTCAGATCAGCGCTGAAATTCTGACCAAAACCGTCGAGCGATTCACCAGCTTTCGCCGCTTCTGCGGACAGAATGCTGGCAGCTTCCGTGATCTTCTCGCGCAGCGAACCAGCAACGACGCCTGCACTGTGTTCAAGTGCACGGCGAACATTGTCAACGCCCATCGTGAGCGCCTTTTCCATGGTCTGCGTGCGCTCTTCGATAATGCCAGTCTGACCTTCGAATGCACGGCCGATCGCATGGCTGCTGTTTTCAATCGCATGATGCAAATTGGTCGTGCGTTGCGAGAGAATTTCGCCATGGTCCTGAAGCGTCTGGCTCAGAGATGCAGTGGTTTCAGTGAGCGTTTCGCGGATGGCAGCAGCACGACCTTCAATGGTCTGTTCATGTCCATCAAGAATATGGGCAAGGGTGCTGTTGTGATCGTTGAGAACCGAGCGAAGACCGCTTGTACGTTCTTCTACACGCTGAACATGATCGGTAAATGTCGCCTCGAAAGCATCACGGCTTGCGCCGATGGTTTCGCTGATGGCTTGCGAACGCTCATCAAAGACACGCGCCAGCTGCTGCTGATTGTCTGCAATAAGCGCCTGCAAAGCGGTGACGCGCTCATCGAATGTGCGTGCCAGAACTTCGCGATTTTCATTGAAGTTATCGCGCAACACGCTTGTGCGTTCATCCAACAACTGAGCAAGCATGGCCTGATTGCCGGCGATCACACTGTTGAGCGAGGCTGCACGCTCATCAAGCGAACGGGCATGATCAGAAAATGCTGCATCAAGACGCGAAGCATTGTTTGCCATTTCTTCCTGAAGAACATTTGTTCTGTCAGCAAGGATCGCAGCATGGTGCTCTGCGGCTGAATTGAGCGCAGATGCGCTGCTGTTGATGGCGTTTTCAATGTCGCTCGTGCGAGCAGCCAACGTATCGGCATGACCACGAATGACAGCGGAAACACGCTCAGTTTCGCCTTCAAGCGAAGAAGCCAGTACGTCGCGGCTTTCCGCAAGCTTGCCTGCAAAGGCTGAAGCCTTTTCGTTGAGAACATTGCCAACGCTCTCGCTGATCGAATTCAGTTCATCGCTGATCTTCGTCTTGGTTTCATCGATCATACCAATCATTGCATTGCGCCCACCTGAGAAGGTTTCGGCAATTTCACGGGTACGGGCAATGAGATTTTCATTGATCTGGCGTGAACGGGTTTCAAGGGCCGCGTTGAGCTTTTCCGTGCTGCTGTCAAGCGCATGCGCACGCGTTTCAAACTCGGTCAGAAGCGAGCGACCACGTTCATTGAGTGTCGTATCAAGCTGCGCGAGACGTGTATCGAACTCGCTGACCATTGACTGGGTTGCACCACCGAGCAGTGTCGCAATGCCCGCCGTGCGTTCGTCCAATGCCGAGCTTACACGTTCCGAAATCTCGCGCGACTGCTGGTCAAGCGTTGTGATGCGGGTATCAAGCTCTTTCGAGAAAGATTCGCCAGAACTGGTGATGCGGCTCGCAATGTCGCCGGTACGCTTTTCAATAGCATCAGCAATGGCACCGCCACTTTCATTGATGCTGCCGATCAGACGCTCGCCGGAATCGCCCAACAGCGCACTGAGCTGTTCAGATGCGGAGGCAACATTATCACGTATGATATTGGCTGCGCTCGACAATTCTTCCTTCAGCTGCTCATGCGCACCCGTAATGGAAGAGCGAACGCGTTCAGCATGGCTGACCACGGCTTCGCGTTCATTGCCAAGATCGCTGACAAGCGAACGAATACGGACTTCGTTGTCGCTGTACGCACGTTCAAGCTGATTGACCTCTGATTGAACAAGGGTCTCAAGTTCGACAGCACGCGCCAGCGTACGTTCGATACCTTCGTTCATCGCAGCAACTTCGCGGCGAACGGCCTGGCTCAGCGTGGAAACGCGATCACCCGCTGCTGCTTCAGGCTGCAACAGTTTCAGCGCTGTTTCCGACATGCTGCGTGCTGCAACATGCATTTCCTGTGCACGACGAACAATATGGGCAAAGCCCCAGAACATAGCGATAGGCAGCGCCACGCCTGCGGCGACACCAATGCCGGATGGGGATGTAAAGAAATTCGTCGTTGCCTGGAGGCTTGAGAAAACGTCCGGGCTGATTGCTTTGCTGATTGCAACACCGCCAGCGGCCCAAAGGACACTCATGGCTGTTGTGGTCCAGTAAAGCCTGGATGAGCGTTCGGTTGCGCGGCGCGGCGCTGTCGCGATGGCACGGCCATTGCGTGAATCGTCGTTGGCTGGCGTCAGGGCTGCGGCAGGCGTGGCGGCGACAACAGATGGCGCAGGAGAGGCCGAAGAGGTTGCAGGCTTCGCTGCGGCGTCCTGAGCGATAGGCTTGGATTTATTGGCAGGCTTTGGCGCAACGTTGGCTGCTTCTGGTAAGGCGGAAGAAGCTGTTGTGTTGGCGACCGAAGCGATCGGAACAACCGGCGGCATTGGGGGGGCAGCCGGGCTTGCAATCACAGAAACGGTTGCGATCGTCTCTGCCTTCGCTGTTCCCTCTGTCGTAATATCAACGGAAGAGACCTGCGCGGCTTGAACCACTTTCGTGTTCTGCTCTGCGACCAGTTCTTCGGTCGCGCGCGAAATCTGCTCTTCGAGGTCATCGACTGAGAAATCTTCGTCAAACGCACTCATATCCATGTCGATGTCGAAATCGTCACCGAAATCAATGTCGAGTGCCTGTTCAAGTGCCTGTTCAACCTCATGGTCGAGCTTTTGCGCCTTGGATTTTGAAGCCATAGCCTTGCCTACCTCGTACTCAATTACTGCGACGGCCGGAACAACTCAGAGCCGTTACAAAACTTACTCCGCCATTTTTTATCGTACTGACTCAGGCTTGTTAAGGAAATAGGCACCCGGGCCAGATGTCTAAAACTTTAAATACAAGGTTAACAAAAATGAGTGAGCCTGTAAAAAATCCCGGAGTTCCGGCGTTTTTAGATGGGTGATCATTCTGTGGAAATCAAAACAATGTGCGAAATGACTATAACGCATCCTGTGTAAAAGGTTAACAAAATTACGCGCGGAAGGTGAACTGGTAGTTTTCCGCCACCCACAGTTTGATTCATGCTCCTACGCTTTGTCTTGTGATCATCAATCCTGCCGACCAGCTAGAACGGCATATTGGCGCAGTTCTCTGCCAAGCTGGTTCCCGTGGTTGAAACTCCTGACATAAGACCGTATTTGCCTCTGCAACATATCAAAGAAGCTTGTTGCAGCTCACAGGGGTTGTTAAACAGCTTTCAATCGCGCCCTCATGGCGTGTTCAGGACCTTAAAATGACAAAGATAATCTTCGTATCCGCTGATGGCGCATCCCGCATAGAAGTTGACGCTGACAATGGATCAAGCGTGATGGAAGTTGCAATCCGCAACGGTGTTCCGGGTATTGATGCGGAATGTGGTGGTGCCTGCGCCTGTGCAACCTGCCATGTTTATATTGATGAAGACTGGACTGACACGGTTGGCGGCCCGGATGCGATGGAAGAGGATATGCTGGATTTCGCTTACGAACCCCAGCCGAACTCGCGGCTTTCCTGCCAGATCCGCGTGCGCGACGAGATAGACGGCCTCGTCGTCACCGTGCCTGAACGCCAGAACTAAAGCGCATCCCGAAAAGGGTGAAGCGGTTTTCAGAACAAGATGCGTGTTAAAACAAACAGATAGAGCCGTTTTGGCTTACTGGCTCATTTTTTCAAGTTTGTAAGTCAGGAGCCGCTCAAAACGGCGCTCGAAATTGATCGTTTCAACGCGATCAAATTGCTCTTGCGCCTTATCATGGGCTGTCATCAACTGCTCGGTCACTTTGTCGATGTCAGCGCGCAATGTCGAACAATCTTTACGGCTGCGAAGCGCACGTATCTCACGTTCCATCTCGCTCGCATGACTGCGGGCGATCACGATATGGCTTTCTTCGTGGCGGCGAATATCCTGATAAAGGGTATCCCAGATCAGTGCGAGTTCGGGCGATGCTTTCCGGCGCTGTTTCCAGCGCGGCAGCATGACCTTCGCATGAACATTGACATAAACGTCCTGAACCTTGCAGGCGCGATCACCGGTCGCGCGACCATAACGCACTTTGGCGTCAAAGCGAATCTCGGCTGCGCCGGGATGATGCTGTCCGGTCTTTTTCAGAAACGGGCCGCTGCGCGACAATGCCTTGTCGAGATCTTCCGCAGTCTTTCCGTTGACATTATAATAACTGAACGTTCGGAAAATGGAGGCGGCTTGCGCCTGTGGTGCAACGACAGCCAGCGCCACTGTAATCGCCAGAACCCGTTTTTTAAAAGACATGTTCCGGCACCTCTTCATATAACCAGAAAGAAATTTGCAAATTCAACGATGAGCAACATGGCATGCAATCGTCAAGAGAACTATAACAACCACCATAAAACATTGTACTTGTTTTCTGGCTGCATTGTTTCCGACAAAAAAGACAATTGGAATATTCGTAAATGATGAAAGAATGGCAACTTGCCAATGGTCGTAACCTCCAATTGGGGACAAAATCTGTCATCATGGGCATTTTAAATGTCACGCCGGATTCATTCTCAGATGGCGGCCAATATAACGATGTCGACAAGGCTTTGGCGGTTGCTGAAAAGATGCTCGATGATGGCGCGACCATTATTGACGTGGGTGGCGAGTCGACCCGTCCGGGCGCTGAAGCGGTGGATGCTGAGACCGAAGCGGCACGCGTTGTTCCGGTTATTCGTGCGCTGACCGAGCGCTTCGGCTGCATCATTTCTATTGATACCTATCGCGCCTCAACCGCCCAACGTGCGATCGAAGCAGGCGCGCACATCGTCAATGACGTATGGGGGTTGCAAAAAGAGCCTCAATTAGCCGAAGTGGCACGGGAAACCAACGCCGGGCTGGTCATCATGCATAGCAGCCGCGACAGGGACACCAATCCCGATGTGATAGCCGACCAATTTGAATTTCTTGGCAGATCATTGGAAATCGCGGGCAGGGCAGGTATTGAAACCTCGCGCATTGTGCTCGATCCTGGTTTTGGCTTTGGCAAGGATAAGGACGACGACATTGCACTGATGGCACACATGGAAGCCTTGCAGCGTTTTGGCTATCCTCTGCTTGTCGGCACATCGCGCAAACGCTTTATTGGTGCAATCACCGAGCAGGCCGACCCTTTGAAGCGTGATGTGGGAACCGCGGCAACATCCGTGGCGACGCGTCTCGCCGGAGCCAGTATTTTCCGCGTCCATAATGTCGCTTTTAATAGGGATGCTCTTGCAGTCGCTGATGCTATCCTGCAAAGCAAAGCAAGTTCAAAATAGGAAATCAGGCCGTGTACACAATCCGTATCATGAATTGCGCATTCTTCGCGCACCACGGCGTCTTTGACGAGGAACATAAGCTCGGCCAGCGATTTTATGTCGATGCGATCCTTGATGTCGATCCCGGTGATTCCCTGGAAAATGACGATATTGAAGGCACGGTTCACTATGGGATCGCCTTTGCCGTCATTAAGGATATTATCACCGGGCGTCAGCGTTATTTGATCGAAACACTTGCGCTTGATGTCGGAAAGGCACTCAAAGAGCGTTTTCCGCAGATTAAACGTGCGGAAATTACCATTCGCAAGCCCAATGCACCGGTTCCGGGCATACTCGATCATGTCGAAGTCACGGTGGTATATCCGCGTTGATCGACGAAGACATGCCTTATCGCGCCTGGCTGGGCCTTGGCGGCAATATTGACGACCCTGTTGCGTCTATGGCCAAAGCATTGAAATTGCTTGATGGCCGTAAAGACACAAAGGTCGTCGCCGTGTCGAATGTCTATCGCACACCGCCATGGGGCAAAACTGATCAGGCGTGGTTTCACAATGCCTGCGCGGAAATAGTGACCGCGCTTGAGCCCCTCAAGCTTATCCAAATATGTCTTGATGTCGAACGTTCACTCAAGCGTGTGCGACTGGAGCGCTGGGGGCCGCGCATCATCGACATTGATATTCTCGCAATGCAAAACAAAGCGGGCGAGGCGATCATCATGAATGAGACCGACCTTGAACTGCCGCATCCGCGCATTCAGGAGCGCGCTTTTGTGCTCGTGCCGCTTAATGATATTGCGCCGGAACTGGAAATCGCCGGTAAAAGCGTTTGCCAATGGGAAGCGGCCTGTAAGAGCGCTGAAATAGAAAAAGCCCGCACGGATGCGGGCTGGTGGCTTGAGCAATACCAGTCTTAATTCTTGGCGATGCTGCCGACAGCCATGTTGTCAACGCGCTTGAGGCTCATGCCGATCACCGGAACCAGTTCCTTTTCGACGCGAACAGACACCGTGACATTCATGGTGTTTTTATCGGCAACGCGTGCGAGCATGGCACCATTAAGTTCCTTGCGGTTAAGACCAAGCACAACCTTGTTGCCGCTGACCGAACCGGAGGTCACATTGAGACCTTTGCCTTCTGCTCCGTCATTGAACTTACCGGAATAGCTGGAGCCAGTGCGTGTAACCGTTGCCTTCATCGGCTGCGAGAAAACACCAACCCGGCAGGAACCATCCAGCGTCATGCCAACCGTATCATCGGGCGTGGTGCCTGCCAGCGTACAGACGAACTTCGTGCCTTTGTATTTTCCGGCAACGATCTCACCCGGACCCGACCATTGGCCTTCGATTGTCTGGAAAAACTGTTCATCCTTGTCTGCAGCCGATGCAGGCGCAGCAAAGAACGATGCGGGCAGTAGCGTGAGGCATGCAACGATGTAATTTTTCATATTCAGCTCTGTCCCGGAATTTCTACCATTAAGGGTGCATTCCAATAGATTATTTCAATACACGCCAACACAAATACGCAGCGTGTTTCGAAGGGGCGGGAATCGCAGATTCGAGCCCCCAATATTCTGACCTTATAATCGTCGCGAATGGTTAATGCTTCGTTGTTGCCGTTCGCAAAGTCAACGGATTTGCATCATTATATGTTGTGCCTAGCCACGATTTTTTGGCTTTGGATCCTTATCACTATTTATGCGCGCAATATCGCCGATAAAGTCGCCAATACCGGGTCTTTTCTCAGCATTGAATGGAAAGGGGCGCACAACGTCCATGGCCGCAATCCCGATGCGGGCGGTCATCAAGCCATTGACCACGCCTTCACCGAGCTTTGCCGAAAGCCGTGACGCCACCCCATGGCCGATAAGCTGCTGAATGACACTATCCCCCATAGCGATTGTTCCGGTCACAGCCAGATGCGCCACAACGCGCCGCGCAAGCTTCAAAAAGCCCAGTGTTCCGGGACGTCCACCATAAAGCTGTGACAGTCTGCGGATGAGACGTGCCGATTCAAAAATCACATAACCAATATCAACCAGCGCCCGCGGGCTAATGGCTGTCACGATAGAAACGCGCTTAGACGCATTGAGGATCAAGGCACGCGCTTCGCGATCAAGGGGGCGCAGAATTTCTGTTTCGGCAAGCTGGATGAGATTGCGGCCATCAATTATTTCGTCGCTCAGCCCATCCAGCATCTGCCGTCCGCGCGCGGTTTCAGGCAAACCGGCTGCAATTGCACGCAATTCATCCACAGCTTTGCGCGCTGCGGCCATATCATCACGTTCGGCAGCATCGGCTGCGTCCTTGCGCAGATGCTGAACCGATGCGAGCCTGCGCAAAGCCAGCAACTCCCGCACGATAATGGCGAGGAAGGCCACAAGTGCAACCACGGCAACAGCCAGAGCCGTCCAGCCAAGCCAGTCGGATCGCGCAAACAGCGCCTGAATGAGATCCTCGATCCAAATACCGATGGCAAACGAAACCAGAATACCCAAGGCACCAAACAATATCCTGCTCAACGACCAACGACGCGGCGGCGGCGCTTCAAAGGACGGATCAAGAATTTCAAGTTCTGCCGCTTCATCCTCACTGAGCGCAAAGATATCCACCTCAGGGACAACCTTTTCCAGATCCGTGACGGCGCGTGGGCGGCGCGGCGCATCTTGTTCCATGTCCAGAGCCGAAACCGTCTCAACGGGTTTTTTGACGGTAAACGATGTCGGTTTGCGCGGAGGCTGCTCACTCATGCCAAACGATCTCCGATAAGAAACTGGAGTGCGCGATCAAGCCGGATATGCGGCAAGGAAAGCGTGATGCCTTCCGCAGTGCGTTCAAGACGCGGAGGGCGGAAGCGGACAAAGCGGATGGCTGACTCTGCGCTCGAATGCAACGGCTCGAATATTACATTAGGATTTTTTGGCAAATCACCGGGAAATATAGCAGTTTCTGTTTTTCCATCGAATGTTTCACCATCAATACGCTCGCCTTTAAGCGGCGTTCCAATGATCACAGGCAGCGTATCCTTGCCTTCTTTTACAGTGGCTTCGCGGGTGGCACGGACGGCGGCCATAGCCAGCACTTCGATATCGGCACCGGAAAAATCGGCACGCTCAATGGCGCGCTCCACAAGCCTGCGAACAATCGCCTGCAACCGGTCATGACTTTCATGATGCAGATGATCGGCTTTTGTTGCTGCGACCAGAATACGCCCGATACGACGTTGAATAAGCCCTGTCAGCAGGCTGGCGCGTCCCGGACGAAAGCACGAAAGAATATCAGTGAGCGCGCGTTCGAGGTCGGCTACCACAGCACCACCGGCATTCATGGCCTGCATGGCGTCGATGAGGATAATCTGTCGATCAAGCCGCGCGATATGTTCGCGAAAAAAGGGTTTGACCACATGTGTTTTGTAAGCCTCGTAACGGCGCTCCATCATAGCACCCAGACTGCCCGTCTTGAAATCATCTGCTTTTAAATCGGGCAAGGGAGCGAAAGTAAGCGCAGGCGACCCCTCAAGGTCGCCCGGCATAAGAAAACGCCCCGGCGGCAATGTAGACAAGGCGCGTTCATCGGCCTTACCGGCCCTTAAATAAGCCGTGAAACTCTTTGCCAGCCTCTGTGCGGTCAGTTCGTCTGCACTGTCTGATGCGATGACCATCTGAGCCTCTCTCAGCCAGTCCTGCGCCAGATCTTTATGAGTTGGCTCATTGGCGAGTGCAAAAGAATCTGCGCTGAACTCACGATAGTTTTTACCCAGCAAAGGCAGATCAAGCAGCCATTCACCGGGATAATCAACAATATCGACGGACAGCCGTCCCGGTGAAAGCCAGCGGCCCCATGCCGATGCGCTCTCATATTCAATGGTCAGCCGAAGCTGCGATATGGCGCGCGTCGAATCCGGCCAGATGCCTTCATCAAGCAGCGCCGAAAGATGCTCTTCATATTGAAAGCGCGGCACCGCATCATCGGGCTGCGGTTCCAGCATGGAACGGGAGATCCGCCCGGATTTATAAGCTTCAAACATCGGCAGGCGACCGCCATGCACCATATTGTGCACAAGGGCCGTTATGAAGACCGTTTTGCCCGCGCGTGAAAGACCGGTAACGCCAAGTCTCAGCGAAGGAGACATCAGCCCGGTTGCGCGATCCGTCAATGTATCAAGTGCGATCCGTGCCTCATCGCTGAAACTGGTCAGTTTTGCCAATTGTTGCCTCGCAAGAAAACCGTTCTGTCACACTCATACATAGGAACCCGTGCGGCATATCAACAAGGCCGCCGTTAAATGCTTCAACTCCGCTTATGCACCGGGCAGCGGAAAGCTTTCGAGAAAACCTTTGCCCCGCGCAATTTCTGACAGCGGCCCATCAAACCGCATGATGGCAAGGGCAGACGTTGGAAATCCGGCACCAAGTCGGGACATGCTCGCAGCTTCACCATCGCCGCAGAGCGCAAGTGCCAAATCTTCAATGCTTGGATTGTGTCCTACCAGCATCAACTGCCCTGAACCGGCATTGGCGCGAATGGCCTGCATATAGTCGTTTGGCCCCCCGCTATACATAGTTTCGTCAATGACTGTTTCGACGTTAATGCCAAGCCGCTTGATAAGACCGAACGCGGTTTCACGTGTGCGGCATGAAGCCGAAAGCAGAATTTTTTCAGGAAGAACCCCGGATGACAGCATGGCTTCAGCCAGTCTATCCAGAGAGGAATTCCCCTCATTATCCAGCGGCCTGTCAAAATCACTCATTGATGGCTTAGCCCATATAGCCTTCGCATGGCGGAGAAGAAAAAGACGACTCATGAGGGGCTCCCGGCTGCAATTTGAAAGGCGCTAAAGGGAATTAATGCCACAATTTCTGCAAACTTTCTCGCAATCGCTCTCGTTTTTGATGATTTTTTTAAAGCTTCGGGAAATATTCACAGGTAGCTTTGCTCTTTTATTGGGCATAAACTGGATGATTGGTTGTTCTTCATTCGTAATTATGTTTCGTGAGTACCAGCCTAGACAATATTTTGAAGGCATTTATAAAAACAAAAACTAACAAACTATACACTTAATATAAATTGCGTATTTTTTCATCAAAATCATACAATTTTGATGGATTAAAAAGTCGTGAAGCGCGCGTGTTTAATGTTGTGTCGTCGTTGCGATGGACTTATATAACCGCTCGCGTCTCCTAGATGTGGGGTGATTCAGAATGAGTGAATTAATCGACCTTGACTATAGGCCCACTGAAGACGAACCGTTCATGAATGAACGGCAGAAGTCTTACTTTCGTGCAAAGCTTGTTGCATGGAGGAATGATATTCTTCGCGAAGCGCGCGAAACTCTCGATGCGCTACAGCAGGAAAATGCAAACCACCCGGACCTGGCGGATAGGGCATCCTCCGAAACGGATCGGGCAATTGAGCTTCGCGCTCGTGACAGGCAGCGCAAACTGATTTCCAAAATTGATGCAGCCATTGGCCGTATTGAAGAGGGGACTTATGGTTTTTGTGAAGAAACCGGCGATCCGATCAGTTTGAAACGACTTGATGCACGACCAATCGCAACGCTTTCTATTGAAGCGCAAGAGCGCCACGAGCGCCGCGAAAAGGTCTATCGCGACGATTGATCTTCATCCAGTCGGCTATAAAAATTCAAAGGCTGCGGGTTCGCAGCCTTTTTTCTTTGTGTTTTTATGATGCACAAAAAAGGGTATCAGCCCATCGGAATGATACCCTGATATTGCCAAAGGCAGTCTGATCAGAAATTGCGTGTTTCGTTTCTGGTAAGCTCACCGAGAAGCTTTTCCATTTCATCCTCAATCGCATCATCCCGGCGTGCATTTGCCTCGTTCTCGTTCGGAGAAATATCAAGCGAACCGAGCAGCTCTTCTTCAAAAAAATCAACTTCGAGCATTGACGGTTCATCATCAGCAGAACGTGCCTGAGTTTCCGTTTCAAGGTCAGCCATGATGGCATCATGCAACGCGCCGCCAATATCGCCCAGATCATCGTCAGTAAGATCCGGCTCGGAATGTGCCGAAACCATAGCCGGCTCTGTTTTGGTCGCAGATGGCGTATTGGCAGCCGGGCTCTGCTGGATATTGCTGATTTCAGGAACAGGCGATTTTACGCCCGTTGGCTCACGCTCCGGCGTTACGCCGCCAAGGTCGGAAGAAGCCGCGACAGTTGCAGCTGCTGCCGCACCGGCACCAAGACCAGATGTCGAGCTGAGAACCCCACGCGATACCTGGCTAAGCGGATAGGCAGGATGCAGACGCGGAGACTGTAGCTGTTCTGCCGGGCGCGCTTCGGGCAGAACCGTGCGCGGCTGTGGCGGGTAATTCGGGGCAGGTCGCGGCGGCTGAGGGCGCGCCTGAACCGCTGGTGCTTCGCCTACCTTGGGTGCCTGAGGCGCAACCGGCATAACAGGTGGCACAGGCGGCGCCCTAAACTGCTGCGCTTCAAATGTTGCCTGCTGCACAACCGTCTCGCACACGATTTCTGGCTTGCGCGGTAACGGTGTTTCAATCGGAGAATTAAGCTGAATGGCTTCGTTTTTCTCCACAGGCTGCGGCACCTGCTGCGAAATACCCGGACGCTCTCCCGCCTCTGAAGTGAGACTTGCCTCATGCTGTCGGAAACGTTCGATATGTTCCGCTTCAATACGGGTTGCTTGCGAGCGCGAATTGGCACGTGATTCCATGACGATATTTTGCTCAACAACAACGTCGGTGGGGCCACCGATAAGCAGAAGATGCTCAACATCGTCACGACGGATCAGAACCAGCTTACGACGGCTATCCACCGCTGCAGCATCCATCACCGACAATCTTGGCTGGCGCCCGGTTCGTGCATTAGAGGCAAATCCTCCGCCGCTAAAGCGACGGATAATACTCAGAACAACGAAAATTCCGCCTAGAATGATCGCAAAAATAAGGATGAAGCCGACAATATTTGCCGTGCTTTCGCCAACAAGACCGCTGAGCCATTCCTTCATGCGGGTAACCCTCTCATACTAAAACCAATAATGTCCGGTTGACGGAAACCACAAATTCCCCGCGCTTCAAATCACCGCGACAACACATGTCCTGTAGAACACTAATTCAATTTGCCTTGCATGGGAATGTTCTATGAATTCATGAGAAACATATGATCCCCAGCCAAAACAGTGCAAAACGCTGCTCTTCGTGCTGTTTTATACGAGCCATGCTTGTGCTGTCAGGCAATTAACGCATTCTGCGAATCGTATATACCCTGCAATATGCGTCAAAATCTGGCACAAGATATAAAGCTGGAAAACGATGCAGGGAACGTGATTGGTTTTGCTTGATGAATAAGATAGCGCTTGAGCTGGAAGAAACAGCGAATGGACGATACGTCGTCCATGCAGTTCAGCCAAACAGCATGAAAGGGCAGTGGGCCTGATGTCGCGACATACGGACAATAATTATCCGAAACCGCTCGTCATGCCGAAGCGTGGCTCCAGTTCAGCCTTGAGGCTGCTGATCATCGGCGTCGTGCTGACCATGGCAGCCCTTGTCTATTTCCTGTTTCGCGATCAGCTTGGCGATGGTTTCGCAATCGTTTTAATGGGCATATTGTCCATGATTGGCGTTTTCTATCTTTTTGGTGCGGCCACGGGGCTGATCCAGTTCAGCCAGCGGCATGGTGGGCAGGATCTGGCGCATGTTTTCATGGATACACAGCCGGAAGGCACCGTCATTTCAGATGCACGCGGGCAGATTGTCTATGCAAACAATGCCTATGCCAGAATGACCGGCGTTGCATCCGCTGATGGTGTTCGCTCGCTCGATAATATTCTGACCACCGAACCTGCTGCTTCAGATGCTATTTACCGGCTGACAAATGCCGTGCGTGACGGGCTTTCGGGGCAGGAGGAAGTGCGTATTTCCGGTGGCCTTTCACGGGACGCTCAAGGAGCGGATGCTCCTGTCTGGTATCGTATCAAGGCACGTCCCGTTGACGGCGGACAGGATTTCAAGGGAACGCTTGTCGCCTGGCAGATTGCGGATATTTCGGACGAGCGCGCCGAACAGGAGCGATTCTTTCAGGAGTTGCAGGAAGCAATCAACCACCTTGATCATGCGCCTGCCGGATTTTTTTCGGCTGATCCTTCGGGCCGTATCATCTATCTCAATGCAACCCTTGCCGAATGGCTTGGCGTAGACCTCACGCAATTCACCCCCGGTTCTCTCACGCTCAATGATATTGTCGCAGGCAGCGGTATGGCGCTTATCAAAGCCGTCAAAGCAGAACCCGGCACCAGCCGTAACACTGTGATCGATCTCGATCTGATCAAGCGCAATGGTCAGAGCCTCGCTGTGCGCTTTTATCATCGCGTTCAGGCTGCACGCGATGGCACACGCGGCACCAGCCGCACGATCGTGTTGGATCGTGCAGAGGGTGATGATTCCTCCGCAGCACTGCGCTCGGCAGAAGTCCGCTTCACGCGCTTCTTCAATTCCGCCCCAATGGCCATTGCAGCCGTGGATGCGCAAGGCCATACGCTGCGTACCAATGCGCGCTTCCTTGATATTTTCGCGCCGGTCGTGGATCGCGATGCGGTGGATAACCGCATCAAGCTCGAAAATGTCGTCCATGAACGTGATCGCGATACGTTCAACAAGGCGCTGGCAGCGGCCTTTGCAGGCCAAGCCAGTATTTCGCCAGTCGACACCGTTCTTCCGGGCAATGAAGACCGTCACATTCGCTTTTATCTGAGCGCGGTCACTGATCTTGGCGAAACAAGCGAAGAAGCAGCGATCGTGTCGGCGGTAGAAACCACCGAGCAGAAGGCGCTCGAAAATCAGATGGCGCAAAGCCAGAAGATGCAGGCTGTCGGCCAGCTTGCCGGTGGTATCGCGCACGACTTCAACAACGTCCTGACCGCGATCATCATGTCATCGGACCTGCTGCTGAGCAATTATCGCGCTTCCGACCCGTCCTTCCCTGACATTATGAACATCAAGCAGAACGCCAATCGGGCCGCCTCGCTCGTGCGTCAGTTGCTTGCATTCTCGCGCCGTCAGACGCTTCGTCCAGAGGTTCTTGATCTTACCGATGTTCTGGCCGATCTGCGTATGCTGTTGGCGCGTCTGGTGGGTAAGGATATCAGCCTCAAGATCGAACATGGACGCGATGTCTGGCCTGTTAAGGCCGATCTTGGCCAGTTTGAACAGGTCGCCGTCAATCTCGCTGTGAATGCCCGTGACGCGATGCCGGAGGGCGGTGAGATCACGCTACGCACGCGCAACGTCAAAGCACATGAGGCAGCCAAGCTTCACTATCGTGATCTGCCCGAAGCCGACTATGTTGTCTTTGAAGTGGAAGATACCGGTACGGGAATTCCGGCCGATGTGCTCGAAAAAATCTTCGAGCCATTCTTCACCACCAAGGAAGTGGGCAAAGGCACCGGCCTCGGTCTCTCCATGGTCTATGGCATTATCAAGCAAACCGGCGGCTTCATCTATTGCGATTCCGAAGTCGGCAAGGGTACGACCTTCAAAATTTTCCTGCCACGCCATATTGAAGAAAAAAGTGCAGACAATGCACCTGTCACAATCAAGGAAAAGAAGGTCGAAAAGGCCGCTGACCTTTCCGGCTCGGCAACTGTTCTGCTTGTCGAGGACGAAGACGCCGTGCGCATGGGCGGCGTGCGTGCGCTGCAATCGCGCGGCTACACCGTTCATGAAGCAGCCTCAGGCGTCGAAGCGCTGGAGGTTCTGGAAGAACTCAACGGGCAGGTGGATATTGTTGTCTCTGACGTTGTCATGCCTGAAATGGATGGACCGACGCTGCTGCGCGAATTGCGTAAGACCCATCCCGACATCAAATTCATCTTCGTATCGGGTTATGCGGAAGACGCATTCGCGCGTAATTTGCCAGCTGACGCCAAGTTCGGCTTCCTGCCAAAACCTTTCTCTCTCAAACAGTTAGCAACTGCTGTTAAAGAAATGCTGGAGAAAGAAGATTGATGCCCAAACGCGGTTCGCAAAGCAATGCGTAAGCGTATGATCGCAATTTTCGGCGGTGGACCGGCAGGGCTGTTTGCCGCCGAAAACTTGTCGGCGCTTGGACATTCGGTCACTGTTTACGAGCAGATGCCGACGGTCGGGCGCAAATTTCTGCTGGCGGGAAAATCGGGTCTTAACATTACCCATTCAGAAGATTTTGCCCGTTTTACACAGCGCTATGGTGCAAGCAGTGAACGGCTTCAGCCAGCTTTGCAGCAATTCACGCCGCAGAATTTACGCGCATGGGCGGATGCGCTCGGCGCTGAAACCTTTGTCGGCTCATCGGGCCGCGTGTTCCCAAAAGCGATGAAGGCTTCCCCGCTTTTACGCGCATGGTTGCGTCGTCTGGAAGCGCAGGATGTGACCATACTGACCCGCCATAAATGGGTCGGGTTCCGCACCGGCAAGCCGGTAATTGAGACATCGACTGGCACTCAAACCATATCCTGTGATGCAGCACTGTTTGCGTTTGGCGGCGCAAGCTGGCCCAAGCTTGGCTCGACTGGCGCATGGACAGAATTATTCGCAGCGCAAGGCGTCGACATTGCACCTTTTCGATCCGCCAATTGCGGCTTCGATGTCCACTGGAGCGATTTCTTTGCAGAACGATTTGCCGGAGAGCCGGTCAAGTCGGTAACGATCAAAAGCGCAGCAGGTGTTTCACAAGGCGAATTTGTGATCACACGCGGCGGTGTCGAAGGAAGCCTCGTCTATGCGCATTCAGCGGTTTTGCGCGATGATCTTGAACGCGATGGCCACGCCAGTCTGGAGCTTGATCTTGTGCCGGGGCGCACGCTTGAACGCCTGACACTTGATCTTTCGCGACAGGATAAGAAGCTAAGTATCAGCAATCTCTTGCGAAAAGGCGCAGGCCTAACGGGTGTCAAAGCAGCACTCGTGCTTGAGTTTTTGCGAGATAAAGACCCAATCACACTCGCCCAGACCATCAAGTCACTCAAAATTCCACTCCTTCGCCCGCGACCAATTGAGGAAGCGATATCCTCTGCTGGCGGCATAAAATGGAGCGAGATCAATGAACACTCTATGCTTGAAAAACTGCCGGGCACGTTTGTCACTGGCGAAATGATCGACTGGGAAGCCCCCACCGGCGGTTATCTTCTAACCGCGTGTTTTGCAATGGCGAAGGCTTCTGCAAACGGTATTCATAACTGGCTTGCGAAATCCGGTTAGAGCCTGAGAAATGATATAGGTGGCAATCATCAGGGCTTTGCAACAGGCGCTGTAAGGTCCGCAAGCTTGAGCTTGCGGAAGTCTCCACCACTGGGATTCTGGAATGGATAAAGGCCAAATTCCGGCATCACCGCATAAAGGTGGTCGAAAATATCAGACTGGATTTGCTCATACGATGCCCAGACAGTGGTGTTAGTGAAGCAATAGATTTCGAGCGGCAATCCATCTGGCGTGGGGTCCATCTGGCGCACGAGCAGGGTCATGCCCTTGTGAACAGCGGGATGGTTTCGCAGATAGGTCTCGACATAGGCGCGGAACGTCCCAATATTGGTAAAGCGGCGCGTATTAACCGGGTTCTTCGCCTTATCGCCAAGCTTCGCATTCCATTCGGCGATTTCCTTTTCTTTTTTCGAAAGATAGCCTGTGAGCTGATCAATCGAGGCAAGGCTTTGAAGCTCATCTTCACTGAGAAAACGGATGGTTGCCTGATCGATAAACAAGGCGCGCTTGATGCGTCTGCCACCGGATTGCTGCATCCCGCGATAGTTTTTCATCGGTTCGGTGATGAGTTTGCGGATAGGGATAGTCGTAATCGTCTTGTCGAAATTCTGCACTTTGACCGTATAAAGCGCAATCTCAACAACATCGCCATTGGCATCAAGATTCTTCATTTCAATCCAGTCGCCAACCCGCACCATGTTGGAAGAGGCTATTTGCATACTGGCGACGAGTGAAAGCAGTGTATCCTGAAACACCAGAATAAGCACGGCCGCCATCGCACCCACACCAGACAACAGGATTACCGGTGAGCGATCCAGAAGTGTCGCGATAATCAGCACCACCGCGACGATATAAATTGCAAGCTTGCTGACCTGAACATAGCCTTTGATCGGCCGATCTTTCGACTCTTCACGGCGGCTATAGAGCGTTTCCACGACGCTCAAGACAGCGCTTAAAGTGAAGGCCAGAGTCAGAATGATAAAGGCAATTGCCACATTATTGATCACCGTCAATGCGATGTGTGGCATTCCGGGAATTGCGACAATCCCAGTCGAAATAATGAGCGCCGGAACAATATTGGCCAAATGGCCGACGACGCCATGCTGCTTTATTTCCTCATCCTGCCCGAAAGGCGTTTTCTGTACAATACGATCAAGAACCTTGAGCAAAACAGCTTTAACAAGGAAATTGGCGACAAAAGCCGCAAGAAAAAGGCCCAACAGCAATGCAACTGTCTGCGCCCATGGGTGAGCAATAAAAAATTCCGACAATAGAGTTTCCCGGATGCTTTGGCCAAATTGATTGGGCCTGAATGATTTGGTGATTTATAAAAGTCCTACGTGTACGCGGTGCTGAAATCAACCTTTCGACTGAGAGCGGCGGTGCAAAATTAGTCCACGGAAGTGGCGGGATAATCCCGCTTCGGCGGAGTAAAACTCGGCCACCTATTTTCCTTCTGCAACGAGTGCA